>NZ_JAUBQU010000028.1:0-65485 GCF_036701435.1 Microcoleus sp. Pol12A5 | reverse complement strand
TTTGACTTTCCCAAGCTACACAAATTTGGTGATTTTGAGCCAACATTCTCATGAAACTACTGCTCGCTCGAACTCTCGATCGATTTATGAATGATTTACGATCGCTATAAGACTCCAAACCAACTATCAACATATAATCCTTGTCGTGCCATGTGGTAAATATAGTTATTATGGACGGTTCCATATTTACTCTTTTCTTTAACATCAATCCCTTCTTTCTTCCCATCCTTAACTAAGTTATAAGCAACTTCAAAATTTTCAACCCCACCGATTGAAATTGCTTCATGGGGAGCTTCTGAAAAATCATTTAAGAAGTCAGCCATCGTCAGGTCGTTTGCATTAACAACCGTATTTCCCATTACTTTATAGTGATCGCCCCACCAAACACCAATACCTGGGGAAAATGTATTTTCTGTTTTATTATTATAAAGGTTAATAAAATGGCTATTTCTAACTGCTATTCCAGAATTATGAGAATTAATAATTTCTAACTTTTCTACTTTAATATAACTAACATTTTGTAACAAAAATGCACCTTGATCGTGAGGATGAGGGGATTTATTAGCAGAGGTAGGCTCTACTTTAACCGCATCCGCATCAATAATAACTCGTTCTTCAGGATATGCTCGATAAGTAATCCAAGCCTTTTCTGTCCCTGAATTTTTAGCTTGAATTTGTTCCATGAGGTGATAAGTTCCCGCCCGAATATAAACTGTTTCACCCGCTTTTAATACCGACGCTGCGTGATTAATTGTTGACCAAGGATGCTCAAGTGAACCGTTATTTGTATCACTACCATTTGGTGAAACATAAAAAACATGAGGATGGATTTGTGCTAAAGTTCGCGAGATCCAGCAGTCGCCACTAATCGATAAGAGAAATCCTGCTAATACTAACGTGATGAACCTATGAACGGTTTTTCTAATCATGAAGTTTTTTTTTAGATAGCATTTAATCCTCACTGTTTAAATATTAAAGGACTTTCGTAATTTTCTCAATCTAGTAAGTAGGTAGGCGCTGTCAAACACAATTATGTTAAGGATGGTAAAGTATCCAAATGCCCTAAGCGTGGCTGACTGAGCAATGTTTACATATTGTTATATAACTGGCTTTAATCCCGCTTGCCTACTTAATAATTTCAATTAACTTCAAGTCCCGCTCTTAAGAAACGATGCTGTACCCACAATTACAGAGCTCCCCCTAGCCTCTTTTTCAGGAGGATGCCAGGAGGAGCCAAAGGCTCTGACGTTAGTTTTTCAAGTTGTGGGTACAGGGTAGCCCTTAAAAAATGCGTGCCGGGGAATAAGCGGCCCTAATCGTCAAACAGTAGACTGGTACTACATAAGACGTTAAGTTGACACGAATGCTACTCGGCGACTTCAGCTTCAGCTTCCGCTTCAGGTGCATCGGGCACATCTTGCTTGATTGTCAAATAGCGAATCACTTCTTCGCTCAGACGCATCGCGCGCTCCAGGGTAAAAATTGCAGCGCCCGGAGCTGTATAGTTCATTTGAACGTATACTCCGTCCCGGTGCTTGCCGATTTCGTAAGCCAAACGGCGCTTGCCACGGTGCTGAGTTTCGATGTTTTCAGCACCTTGATCTCGCAAAATAGTTTGATATTTAGCGATCGCCTGGTCTGTCATTTCTTCACCCAAATCAGGGCGCAGAATGTACATAGTTTCGTAAATAAACGGTTTCATGGCAATAATCCCCTTATGGACAACAAGGCTTCTCACGAAGCAAGGACTTATTATCATATCCCAACAATGAACAATCTCAAAACTAAAAAACCAAATTCCCCAAACAACACTCCCTCGCGGTGGAGTACCCTGTGGACGTACAGCATCATGAGCGCCATCGCACTTTTAATGCTGTTTCCCTTGCTGTGGCTGCTCAGTACCTCCCTCAAATCCCCCAACGAAAACATCTTTCAATTTCCCCCGCAACTGTGGCCACAACAGCCAACCCTCGAAAACTTCATCAAAGTTTGGCAAACCAACCCCTTCGGCCGCTACCTGTTCAACAGCACTCTAATTGCCTGCCTCACAGTTAGCATCAACGTCCTCTTTTGCGCCCTCGCCGCTTACCCCTTAGCCAGACTCAAATTTCGCGGCCGCGAAGCCATCTTAATCACAATCATTTCCACAATCATGATTCCCTTCCAAATAGTCATGATTCCCCTATACATATTGACAGTACAACTCGGACTAAAAAATAGTTATTTAGGCGTCATATTTCCCGGACTAGCCTCAGCCTTCGGCATATTTTTATTACGACAAGCATTCCTAGCAGTTCCCAAAGAATTAGAAGAAGCCGCTCGCATCGACGGCTGCAGCGAATTAGGAATTTGGTGGCACGTCATGATTCCGGCAATTAAGCCAGCTTTAGTTACCCTAGGAATTTTCGTATTTATCGGTTCTTGGAGCGACTTTCTGTGGCCACTGCTAGTTTTAGACAGGCCGGAATATTACACTTTACCTTTAGGGGTAGCCAATTTAGCCGGGACATTTTCTTTAGATTGGCGTTTAGTTGCGGCGGGTTCTATTATTTCTATTGTTCCAGTTTTGGGAGTATTTTTGCTATTGCAAAAATATATTGTACCAACAGAAACTGCGGCGGGAGTCAAAGGATAGAATCAACACAAAAAATGTGCGTTTATCCGCGTTCATCTGCGGTTAAAAATTAAAATCTTTTGAATTCACAACTAACCAAATTTATTTGTGATTGAGGAACGGCAATAAATCCGCTGGATTGTTGACCGCGCTGGGGTCGTAGATATCATCGCTTTCGCAAATGCGATCGATGCCGAAGACTGGCAAAAATTGCGATCGCACTTAGCTGCCGAAAGAGAGATCGACTCTTCGGAATTTTGAGGAATCAAACAAACTGTGGTAATTGTCAGCCACAATCCTGAAGTGCATGGCGCTTTACCGGGCAAATCGCAATGAAATCTGATTCACAACTGAAATGCGAACTGATTTTTCATAAGTAAAAATTTCCTCCTATCTGGGAGTGAAAACTGCACTGGGGTAAGCAATCCGCTTGTGATTGAACTGTTCCCAAACCCGCACAAAAATCTCGGCAATTAGAGACATATCCTCCCGCGTTAAATCCGAATCAATCAACTGATTATCCTGCCAGCGAGCCCTCAAAATCCGATTAACCATATTCAAAGCCTCTTCATGAGTAGCATCCTTGAGCGATCGCAAAGCAGCCTCGCAAGAATCCGCCAGCATCAGAATCCCCGTTTCCCGCGACTGCGGAATCGGCCCGTCGTAGCGAAAATCCTCCTCCCTCACTTCCCGACTTGCGATCGTTAACTTTGAATTATCCGCATCTGGCAAAGCCCTCTTTAAATCTTCTATTTCTTTTGCAGCAATTTGCTGCGCTTGGTGGTAGAAATAAGCAATTAACATTGTACCTTGGTGTTCGGGAATAAATGCCTGAATCGCCTTCGGCAATCGATGCTTCCGCGCCATCACCAAGCCCTCGGTAACGTGCTTTTTAATAATCTCCGCGCTCGCCCAAGGGTCATTTATTTCATCGTGTTTGTTGGTTCCGCCCATTTGATTTTCACAAAATCCGAGGGGGTCGTGCATTTTTCCAATATCGTGGTATAATGTACCAGTTCTGACCAGCTCAACATTGCAGCCGAGCTCCCGGGCAGCAGCCTCCGCCAAACTCGCCACAAACAGCGTGTGCTGAAAAGTGCCCGGAGCCTCGGCAGCCAACTTCTTCAACAGCGGGCGGTTGGGATTGGCAAGTTCCGCCAGTCGGATCGGCGTAATCAAGTCAAAAACGTGTTCCAAATAAGGGCTGATACCGATCGCCACAACGCTCCAAGCCAAACCGGCTAAACTTTGCGCGCCCACCGTACCGAGCACGACGTACCAAATCGCACCGGCAGCCGCGCTGGCAATCAAAGTCCCCACCAGATAAACCGTACCCTGACTCAAGCCGACAGCCAAGCCCAAAAGAGCCAATTCCTCACGCGATCGCAGCCGCCCGGCCATAAAAGCGCCCAGCAAACCGCCGGCCCCGCTAGCAACCAAATGAATCAACTCCACATTTAAGCCAATGGGCAGCAGCGCCGACAGCAGCCCCACCACAGTCACTCCCACCGCCGAACCGTAGAAGCCGCCCGCTAAAATCCCGATCGCGGGCAAACTCGTCCAAGGCAGGCCCAAACTAACCAGCACCGGCGCGCTCAAAGTCAGCAGCAACAATAGCAAATGATCTCTGCGGCGCAAGCGGTAGTGCCTTTCCACCAGCAGTACGATCGCTATTGCCCCCGCCACTAAACAAACAAAGCCTGTCAGCCCCAGCCAATTCACCCCCCGCCGACTTAAACCAAAATAGTCCAGCAACAGGAAATCTTGCTGCGAGATCTCTTGTCCTTGTGCAACAATTATCTCGCCCTGATCGACTGCGATCATCACCGGTTTCACCTTTTGCGCCGCTAATTCAGCTAGCTGTTTGGTTTCCTCGCGATCTCTCACCAGATTTGGCTGCAAAATCGCTGTTAAACCCTCCACCGCCAAAGATTGAGACTCTAACGGCACTTCATCAGCCACTTGCAGCTTCACAGCTTCTTTCAAAATGTCTTTTGGCAAGCCCTGCGGGATACCTTGAGCCACCATCCTTTTTGCCGCCCGACTCATGCCGGTTTGGGTTTTCTGCCAAGCTGCATCCGACAAATCAAACAACGAAGTATCGTAAATCTGTGGGAACTCTGAAACCGAAGGTTTTCCCAGCGCCTCGACAGCATTGAGATAGCGCCGACGAGCAGAGGAAATACTGTCTGTCAGGCTTTGAAAGTCTGCTTCCCCGACCGATCGGCTATAAGCTTGCAGTTGAGCGATAGCATCTTGCCGAGACTTGTTCTCCGTCTGCCCAGCAACTGCAGGGGAACTCAAACTCAATCGCTCGGAACTTGCACTTTTGTCCCCAGCTTGCGCCAAAATTGATCGCCACTCCCACTCGGGACAGCCCCGCAAGTAAACCTGAGCAGCATTTGAGAGCACCGAGGGACTCGCAAACGGAAACAGGCCTACCGCCTCCCGCAGCTCGCTTCCCTTCTGCAAAAATTGTTGCAATTCTTGATAAATTTGTCGATCGACCGCAGGATCTAGCATTAATATCGCTACAGCCCCGATCCGCGCTGCTTTCCGCTGTTCTTCAGTAGTTTTGTAATCCGCGACATTAGCAGTATCAGGAGCCTTAATCGTCTGAGGAGCTTTCGTTCCCACATCAAGTTTCGGCTGGTTGTAGAAGCGATGGCCCAGAGTGCTACTTAGAGAAACTACCGCCACCAGCGCCAACATAGGGGAACGAGCTTGATTTTTGAGGGTTGATTTGGAGGTTTTACTTGTAAATCTAGTAGTAAAAGTCTCCGGAAGAATCCATTTCGGGCGCGACAAACGGCTCAGGAGAGGCCCGCTAGCGCGATCGGTATCTGCTTTGCTACAGCCATTTTGCACTTTAGCAATGTGTTGGCGCAGTGAGCGCGCAGCCCCTAGCTGCTCAATCTGCCGCATCAATGAGGAGATCGTATTCATTTGTGTCGAAGATATATCACTGTTATCCAGCAGCTTTGTCAGAATCTCTGACTATGCATCTTGATTGATTTTATCCGAACTACCCTGGCTCAAGAGTTCAAACCTTCAGGCTGCTTTGCGTGACTATCGCCAGCATTTGGCTTTCCTGACGGTGACCAACAACGCAAGCAGGTTCTTTGCTTCCCTTGTCTATTTTGAACAGAACTCGCGCGTGATAGATAAAAAACTTGTTTCTCCGTAGATTTTTCGTTCCCAACCCCATATTCTCGTTTAAACATGGCTTGTTGGGGTAGGCGCGTCCGATTTAATTTTTCACTTTTTAATTTTTAATGGTCGCTCTCCTTCCACTTTCGCTTTTGACTTGTTAATGACTAATTGCTAATTTCTGGTTTCCCCTTAGCGTTAAAAGCTCCAAACTTTATATTTTACGAGGTCTAATGACATAAGGTGCAGCCACAGATCGGGCTAGCGCTGCGGAATCCAGTCCGGCATCGGGTCTGTAAACTCCGGCCCAAACAGCAAACAGGTTATCTGCTAACTCTAAAATTTTTGCATCGCTGCCAGTTCCCCAAAGCGAAGTTTCTCGGCCGTCGGCTAGCTGCTGGGATTTAACCTCAGCCAGAGATACCTGCCGCCATTCTACAGGAATCCCAGCAACACCGTTATAGGCTCCAGACAAAGCTCCCGTCAAAGCGCAGGTTATTTGTCCAGCTATGCCACAGCGGGCAGCACGCACCACTGACAAGCGCAAGTCTTCTGGAGTGCTCAAAAAGCAGTAGAAAGCTAAGGCAATGGGAATCAAATTTCCTGGGTTAACAATGGACTCGGTGTGTAATTTTTTTTCACCTTCGCCCTGTCTTTCTTGCAAAGCTGTGGCGCTTTTGCACAGATGAGTGGCGGCTGTTTCTAAATCGGCTCCTTTTTCTAGTAGTATTTGCACTTGCAGCAGCAGCTCTGTTAAGGCGTTATCTGTTTTCAGGTAAGCAAGTGTTTGCTCGATCGCTGTCGCGGGGTCAAGTCTTTCTTTAAGAGCTCGGGCGATCGTATATGCTACTGCTAAAATTGCTGTTTCCCATTCTGGCTGGTTTTGGCTGTGCCAAACCTCTATCGCCAGCATGATTTTTTCTCGCAGCTTGGCTTTATTTTCGTGAAAAAACATCGCCGATGGCAGCACAGCAATGGCAGCTTCACCAGGTTTAAGCAGGATTTGAAACTCACTCTTGGGGGGATGGTTGATTTCTGACTTGGCAAATGTTTCCCAAGTATCGCGCCAATCTTTTAAATCTAAACCGCTACACCGAATTAAACTTTGAGTGCACGCTACCGCAAGTCTCCCGGATGCAGATGAGTCTTTGCCAGTTGGGATTTTACTGTTTACAGAATTCAACGCCAATTTTGCGCCACTTACGGTCAATTGTTGGTTTTTCGTCAGTTGTAAAATCGGCTGCAAGTCTTCTGTTTGAGGGGGAATACCCACGAGTTGCCTCTGGTATTGCAGGCCTATAAAGTCTCCTAAAACTGCCCCCAGGATGGTTCCTTGAAACTTGCTCAACAGGGAATGCCGCATTTGAATTTAACTCAATTTGTTAGTAATTGGTAATTGGTAATTGGTAATTTAGAATTTTTCCTAGTGTACTTCTTTGCCTAACTCTTGTGATTAATTTGAATTCAGCCCAAACATATAAGGGCTGGTTTTCCATCTAAAACCTGCCCTCATCCGATCGCTACAATCGGTAAATTTTTAATTTTTAATCAGGTAACTTACTAGAGCTTGCAGCCCCAGCCGATAACTTTCTGAGCCAAAACCGCTGATTTGCCCGATCGCCACCGCTGCGATAAACGAGTGGTGGCGAAAAGCTTCCCGTCGGTAAATATTGCTCAGATGAACTTCTACCGCAGGGATATTCACCGCAGCGATCGCGTCTCTAATTGCCACACTCGTATGAGTATAAGCTCCAGCATTAATCAATAAGCCTTGGTGCTGCCCTAACATCGAGTGAATGGCATCCACCAATACCCCTTCATGATTCGACTGCTGAATTGAGACTTTCACCTGGAGGGCTTGCGCTTCTCGTTCTAGCAACTTGTTGATATCATTTAAAGTTGCAGAACCATAAACTCCAGGTTCTCGCTGACCCAATAGATTCAGATTAGGGCCGTGAAGTACCAGGATATTTAACAATTTTAAAATTTCCAGCGCAACAAAAATTAGGAGAGTTTTGACATGGTATTTATAACCAGTCTCCAACCTCAAAGCTCAAAGCTCAAACTTCCAATCCAGTCCCGACTATCGGCGATTTCTCGGTTGGTTGACAGGAATACGAATCGGTTCGAGTTCCGGTTGAGCTTCAGGATTCAGCAATCCTTCTATCAGCTTGCGAACCCATTCTTTAATTTGTTCCAGCACCTTTTCAATGTCTTCCATTGAACGGATAGCTCCTTTTTTTATAGTCTAGATTGCTAAACCGACGGCTAAATATCTGAAAATAAGCAAGCACGACTTTGAAACCAAAGGTCAAACTTGCTTTCTCGCTTGCTGGTTGTTATGAGCAATGGAGAGAGTCAGTATATTGGCCAATCAGTCCTATCTTATTATCATAACGAATCTTTACAGATAATCAAGAGGGAAAAGGAAAATTGCCAAATTATATCGGAGTAGAGAGTGTTAAATAAAGCTTAAGCTTACGGTTGACTGTTGACAATTGACCAATCGTAGGATTTTTTCTATGCTTTTGCCAACAATAATTTACGCCGGAGCCGATCGAGGGCCGTACAGCTACTCAGATTCCGAATCCAATCGCGGCCTCTGGCATCGCCAAAACGGTATTCAAAACTTTCTGCGTCCCCGTGGGGCCCCGCTAAACCAACATAAACCAGTCCGACAGGTTTAGCATCTGTGCCGCCTCCGGGCCCGGCGATGCCTGTAATGCTCAATCCCCAGTGTGTATTGAGGCTGGCACGAACTCCCGCAGCCATTTGTTTTGCCACTTGGTGGCTGACTGCCCCAAATTCGGCTAAATCTTGGGGATTAACACCTAATAATCCTTCCTTAATTCGATTGTCGTAAGAAATAATCCCGCCTAAAAAGTAGCAAGAACTGCCGGGAACACCTGTCAGCATCGCCCCCAATCCTCCTCCGGTGCAGGATTCAGCAACGCTAAGAGTTTGCCCTGCATCCAGCAACAATTGGCCCACAGTCGAAGCGAGGGTATCGCTATCAGCACCGTAACAGTCCGAGCCGGCAATTTGCCGCAATTGTTGTTCGATCGGCTCAATCAAGTTTTTCGCAGCCGCGGAGGACTCCGCGCGGGCCGAAATCCTCAGTTTGACTTCGCCGTGATTGGCGTAGGGAGCCACAGTAGGATTAGTTAAATTCAGAAAACTATCTACTTTTTCCGCCAATTCCGACTCAGCAATACCCCAAAATTTCAATATGCGGCTGTAAATAGTTTCGCTGCACCAGCCGCCATTTTTTAGGTAAGGAACCGCGGTTTCTTGCCACATCAAGTGCATTTCCGCCGGTACACCGGGAAATGTCATTACTGTCACGTTAGAAACTGGCTGCCAAATAATCCCCGGTGCAGAACCGCAGCGGTTTGGCAGAATGTCCGCACTTTCTGGAATTAAAGCTTGTTTGCGATTGCTGGGACTCATGGTGCGCCCCCGCTGGGCAAATTTGTATTCGATATCGGCGATAATTTCCGGCTTTTCGATGAGGGGAACCCCAAAAAAATCGGCGATTGTTTCGACTGTGAGGTCGTCTGGTGTGGGGCCCAGGCCTCCGGTGAAGAGCAAAAGCTGCGATCGACTGACGGCGATTTCTAACACTTGTTTGATACGTTCTGGATTGTCGCCTACCACTGTTTGATAGTAGTGAGGGATTCCCAGACTCGCTAATTCTTTGGCTAAAAACTGGGCATTGCTATTAAGAATATCGCCTAACAGCAATTCAGTGCCAACACAAATAATTTCAGCAACCATTCTATTTTAGATTTTAGATTTTGGATTTTAGATTGGAGAATTAATTGGGTAACGATAACAGTCAACAGTCAACAGTCAACAGTCAACTAACTATCGAGCGTGTCTCCAAACTTTCCAACTAGCATATCCCAGCAAACTTGTTGCACCCATAGCGTAAATTACGCCGCTGGGAAGCGAAAAAGCTAGGGCTAAACTTCCCACCCACAGTGTCAGTGAGTAAATAAATAAAACCGCAAATCGATGGGATAGTCCGGCTTCTAGAAGTCGGTGGTGGAGGTGGCGCTTGTCAGCAATAAACGGTGACTTGCCGTTGCGAAGCCGATCGAGAATCACCGCGGACATATCTAAAATCGGTACAGCTAAAATTAAATAGGGCAGCAACACAGAAGTAACAGCCGTAGTTTTAACTAACCCAATTACTCCCACTCCAGCGAGAGTAAACCCGATAAAATAAGCCCCGCCATCTCCCATAAAGATTTGAGCCGGATTGAAGTTGTAGCGCAGAAATCCCAAGGCCCCGCCAGCTAAAGCCGCTGCAATCAGGGCCGCCGCCGGTTGGTGCATCGACAGACTGACAATCAGCATTACAACTGCTGCAATCCCTGAAACTCCGGCAGCTAAACCGTCCAAACCGTCAATCCAGTTGATGGCATTCGCCATGCCGACGAGCCAAATCACGGTAATTGGCAAGCTCAGCCAGCCAATATTAGTCAGCCCCAGGGAGGGAACTGTGAGAAACTCAATTTGTACGCCTGCCATCCAAACGATGCTGGATACGCCAATTTGCATGAGCAAGCGTTTTAAGGCCGAGAGCGAAAATAGGTCGTCTGCTAAACCGATGAGGAAGAATCCGATGCCGCCGAGGGTGACTCCCCAAATTTCGTATTCATCTTTGGGATTGAGAACTTGTCCGTTAGCATCGATAAAGCCTCCTGAGAGCCAGACAAATAAGAGGGCAGTGATAGTGCCGAGAAAGATGGAAACTCCTCCTAAGCGCACCATAGGGCGCTTATGGACTTTTCGCTCGCCTGGCCGATCGACTCGCCCGCTTTTGAGACCAATTTTTTTGACTATTGGCGTACTCCAGAGGACGACGATCGCAGAAACCAGAAAAGCGAGTATGTGGTACAGATACTGGTACGGCATCTGAAATCAATTTTAAATAGTGCGGGGCAATTAGGCTGTCAGGCAGAGTCTACTACATTTCAGATGGCTTATAACAAGGAAACATCTTGAAGAGCGACTGGGGGTTTGGGAGTCGGAGATTTGCCGCAATGGCAGTTGCCCTGGGGCGAATTGTCAGGTTGTTCATTCATAACTCTCGAATTAACGATTTGAAATATCGACTTTTTCGCGAGCAAAAAAGTCGATATTTGGCGAGCGGGTCCAGCCCTAGCGGTATCTTTCGCAACCGACAAATACCGTTAGTCAAACCAGCTCCGCCCGACAAATATCTTTACTAAAAACCGTATTGGCGATCGATATTTTTGGTGAAAACCAGTTGTCAATATCGCTACCGGCAACTCTCAATCTTTTCCTGCTCTTTTACCCTTTTACCCGTACACTTCCAACTACCAATTTCCCATTGCCGATCAGGAAAATTAAGCTAAGGCAGGCACTTTCAAGTACAAGTGGGGATATAAGGGGAAGCGATCGCACAGTGCTGCTACTCGACGCAGGCAGTCGGCTGCGACGCTTTCATCATCTGGATTTAGCAGGCGATCGGCAATAATATTGCCAATCTCGGTAAATTCTGCTGTTCCCATTCCCCTGGTGGTCATCGCCGGCGAACCGAGTCTCAAACCGCTGGTGACAAATGGCGATGCCGGATCGAAAGGAACGGTATTTTTATTAGCAGTAATATTCACACCGCTGACTAATTGGTCCGCTAGCTTGCCTGTCATGTTTACCGATCGCAAATCAACTAGCATTAAGTGATTGTCCGTGCCGCCGGAAACGAGTTTTAAACCCCGCTGCTGCAACCGTTCCGCTAAAGCGCGTGCATTTTCAATTACTTGACCCGAATAAGTTTTAAATTCAGGCTTTAATGCTTCGCCAAAAGCTACTGCTTTGCCCGCAATGACGTGTTCTAAGGGGCCACCTTGAGTGCCGGGGAAAACTGCTTTGTCAAATTTTTTACCTAATTCCGGGTCATTAGTCATAATCAAGCCACCACGGGGGCCGCGCAGGGTTTTGTGAGTGGTGGTGGTGACTGCGTGACAGTGGGGGAGGGGGTTGGGGTGATGTCCTGTGGCGACTAACCCGGCGATGTGGGCGATATCGGCCAGTAGGTAGGCTCCAATTTCGTCGGCGATCGCTCTAAACTTCTCAAAGTCGATAATTCGTGAATATGCTGAATAGCCACAAATTAGCAATTTCGGTCGGTTTTCTTTGGCGAGTGCCAAAATTTCGTCATAGTCAAGCTGTTCTGTTTCTTGGCTGACGCCGTAGTGAAAAGCTTTGAACCATTTGCCGGATACGTTGACCGGCGAACCGTGGGTCAAGTGTCCGCCGTGGGACAAATCCATGCCCATTATTCCGTCTCCGGGTTCCAGCAAGCTCAAAAATACTGCAAAGTTGGCTTGAGCGCCGGAGTGGGGCTGGACGTTGGCGTGAGCGGCTCCAAATAGCTGTTTGGCGCGATCGATCGCAATTTGCTCGATGCCGTCAATAAATTCGCAGCCGCCGTAGTACCGTTTCGCTGGCAGTCCTTCGGCGTATTTATTGGTCAGCACTGAGCCTTGAGCGGCCATTACCGCTGCGGAGGTAAAGTTTTCGCTGGCGATGAGTTCTAGGTGGTCTCGCTGCCGCTGGAGCTCTTGCCCGATTAAATCGGCAATCAGCGGATCGGTTTTGGAAAGGAATTCTAAGTTAGTGTCCGTCACAATAATCAACCTCTTGACAGTTTTGGGATTGGGAATTGGGGATCTTATACCGTACTACGGATTTCGCACCATTGACATAAATATTACGTTGTGTTCAGGTTAAGCGGTTTGTCCCCAACTCCTGACATACAATGAAATTACTGGTGTGAAACCTGCCGGAGGTATCAAATGTTAGTCATTTTAATGGAAAATCAGATGCTTGCCCCTCAGTGTGTTTGCCAAAGTTGTTTGCTGGCAGATCGCACTGGTCAACCCCGCTGGAGCGGTGGAGAGCTTCGCTGCGGACATCCAGTTGCTAAACCTACGGAAAATTTGCCCGATCGGTACGAGTGTCAAATGGGCTTCGTCATTGCCAATATTAAATAAGAAAGCCTGCCGTTGGTAGTTGAGGCTGCTCCCTGCTGAGTGAAAAGCAAGTTCCGGCAGAGTCGAAACACAAACCCTGCTGCTGCGTTATCCTGAGTTTAATGGAATTCATAGTTAATCGATCGACTCAGGAGAGTTCATTATGACTTGGCGCGGATCTACAACTCTTCCAGACCGGATTTTTGCTTCTTTGCCTTATTTGCTCCCGTTGGTTGACGGGCTTGCCTTTGGCAGGTTTCTGTTTCAACAGTTTCCTGTCCTGCAACTGTTGTTGATACCGCTAGCTCCATTGATGCAAATTTATAGTTTGCCCTTTGCTAGCTTGATTATCTTCTTTGCCCTGTATTTAGGAGTAGTTAGAAACGAAAACATCAGTCACTTCATTCGTTTTAATGCGATGCAGGCGATTCTTTTAGACATTGTTTTGATGCTGTGCGGTCTGGTTTTGCCGATTTTTTCTAACGGTGTCCAAGTCGCATTTATTGCGGAAACTCTGTATAACATGGTGTTTTTGGGCGCTTTTGCTGCATTTGTCTATGCAGTCGTGCAGTCGCTTTTGGGACGCTATGCAGAGATTCCTCCGCTTTCGGATGCTGTTTATATGCAGGTACGTTAGTCCATTGACCGTTGACAGTTTGCAGTTGTTAGTTGTTGGTGATAATTACCAATTACCCATTACTAATAACTACTGTATTTTCAAGACTGCCGATGCCTTCAATTTCGATGCGGACTCGATCGCCTATTTGTAGCGGTCCTACTCCTTGCGGCGTTCCAGTCAGTATCACATCGCCGGGAATTAGGGTCATTACTTGACTGATGTAGGAGACAAGAAAGTCTGGCGAAAATACCATGCGATCGATCTGGGATGACTGTACCGGTCGCTCGCTCTCATTGACAAAAGTCTGCAATTGTGCAGCAGGACTCAGTTCGCGGACAATCCAAGGCCCCAAGGGACAAAATGTATCGAAACCTTTGGCCCTCGCCCACTGGTTGTCCCGCTTTTGCAAATCTCTGGCTGTTACGTCGTTGGCGATCGTATAGCCCCAAATTTTGCTGTGTGCTTGTTCGGGAGTGCAGTTGGTACAATGTTCGCCAATTACCAGGGCCAATTCTCCCTCGTAGTCTACCCTTTCCGACTGCTGCGGATAACGAATCGCTGCACCTGCAGGGATGACTGCACTTGGAGGCTTGAAAAACAACAGGGGTTCTTCCGGTACGGGGGTTCCCATCTCGGCGGCGTGATCGACATAATTTTTGCCTACGGCTACAATTTTTGAGGGAGAGCACGGGGCGAGAATTTGGTAAGTATCTGGTGCAAGTTCCAAATCGGTTGGTTGTCCTTTTAACCAGGGCGGTGCATCAAATACTTGAACACTGTGGCTGAGTTGCAGTAAACCGTAATGGATGTGTCCTTGTGTTGTTTTTACTCGAACGTAGCGCTGGGCCATACTATTTTAGATTTTAGATTTTAGATTAAAACAGACTGACTACTTCCCGATAACGGGAATAGGACTTTCTGTAAAATACATAGGACTGACGCACGGGTGTCCAGAAACCGGGTTTTTTAACCAAAGTATTTGATTAAAACCCTCAATCTCGGTTAAAAAACCGGATTTCTTTGTAGGCGAGTGCGTTAGTCATAATACATATAAACATGGATCTAGGGATAATTTCTGAAAATTTATTGCTCGATCGACCTTTAAGATTTTTGCTGTATTATTTTTAACCCGCTTTCCGTGCAAATTCCGTGAAGCGGTTTGTCCCAGGAGTCAACGGGTAGTTGGGCCAGCAAGGCAAATTCAAAGATTGTGCCGATCGTAACTTTTGATTCCCACTCAGCTAAACTGAGCATTCTGTCGTAATAGCCGCCGCCGTAGCCCAAGCGACAGCCGCGAACGTCGCAGCCTACAGCAGGTACGAGGATTAAATCTACTTCTAAGTAATCTATTTTAGGAGCATCGGGTACGGGTTCAAGTATGCCATAAGCTCCAGTATGTAAAGCATCTCCGGCCTGCCAGATGTGCCACGATAGCTCTTTACCGACACAGCGGGGAAATCCCCATTTGCGGGGAGTTACAAATAGGGGACTTAAATCTGGTTCTTGGCGACAACTGAAGTAGGCGAGGATTGTTTTTGCTTGGGTAAATAGGGGCGAGTTTTGCAGATGATTGCAGATGCTCGCGCTTTTTTTTCTCCATTCTTGTGCTGATAGGGACTTGCGGGTGTGGAGGAGCGATTTTCTTAATTCAGTTTTAGTTAATGAAGGTTCAGCAGTATTCATATTTTCGATCGAATCTCTCGTTTTAGTTCCAGTCCGACAGGGGTTAAAAACCCCTGTCTCACAGCGAAAGTCCTCTTTTAGAGGACTACAACAATTAATTTCCTTTTCATCACATTCTTCAGTCGGTTTTAACCGACTTTAGCTTTGAGGCAAGGGTTGAAACCCCTGTCGGAATGTCGGACTGTCGGAAAGTATAAACCTACTGGATTTGAGAGCACATATTGTCTTACCACAGGACAAACGCTCAATAGCATTTCATTCTCCTGTTCTTCTATTTCAACTAACGATCGCCTGCCCAAAGATTGCAGCCCGTTGAATAACTCCGAGGGCGATAACTCGGCATT
Source organism: Microcoleus sp. Pol12A5 (assembly GCF_036701435.1). Lineage (NCBI taxonomy): Bacteria > Bacillati > Cyanobacteriota > Cyanophyceae > Oscillatoriales > Microcoleaceae > Microcoleus > Microcoleus sp. Pol12A5. Next base: position 50,068 of record NZ_JAUBQU010000028.1, on the reverse strand, counting down.
TTGTACCAATTGCTCTATTGAAACTGGGCCTTGCTTAATCAGGGTATGAAAAAAATAAGTTGAAAATCCCCAAGCTTTGTCAATACTGGTTTCTATGACTGGCATATTTAGCCTTTCATACCGTAAACCAGCAACGCCTCTTATTCCTACGGACTACTGACTAATGACTTCTTTTACTGTACTTGAGAGCCGTGAGCGCGGGGGTCAGAGCTACTTGTTTTCACAGGTCCTGTGGGGGGAGTAAAATTAGAAACTTGACCGCCACCTTGGGCGTGTGGCAGAGGTTTTCCTGCAATTAAAGCTTCTAAGTTAGCTTCCATAATACTGCGCGGCATTTCGCCCATCGTTTCCGCAACGGGGCTGCCTTTATCATTCAAATAGACAAAGTGCGGAATGCCATCTACTCGATATTTGGTGATTTCTGGCAGCCATTTGTCATTGTCTACATTCAGCATCACAAAATTCATCGGTTCGGCGTATTTCTGTTTTATCTCGCTCAGATCTTTAGCCATTGCCTGACAGCTACCGCACCAATTAGCATAAAATTCCATGAGTGTCGGTTTGCCATTTACCAAAGCTGTTTCTAATGGCGTTGAAGCTTTTGCCATGTCGGTGAGGCTGCTTGACGGCGTTTGGGTTTGCAGCCCTAAGAAGATGGATATTGAAAGGGCGATCGCTGTTAACACGATCAATAAGTTTCTGAGGCGCGCGGCGACTTTTGTTTCGGGATTTTTGACTGCGGGGGCGACAGTTGACTTGGGCGAATTCTGGGTCATAAAATAAATTACGGTTTGATTTTTATGTTTTTATTTTAAATAATAGATTTAGATTATAGCACATTTTGAGATAATCAGACCCATCTCATAAAAATTTGTGCTAGCTAAAGGCAGTAATTAGACCAAGTGCGCTAAAACAGAAGATACCAAAGATTGTTTGTAAATTACCGAGGACTTGCAGGGTGAAAAAACGGGTAACACTGACGTTTCCGCAACGATCGATCCAAATGCCTGTTACCTATCGACTGGCAAAGGATTTTAATGTTGCCGCCAACATTATCCGTGCTCAGGTGGCTCCGAATCAAGTGGGCAAACTGGTGCTAGAGTTATCAGGGGACATCGACCAACTAGAAGCGGCGATCGACTGGATGCGATCGCAAAACATCGGCGTTTCCCTAGCTAGCCGGGAAATACTCATAGACGAAGATATCTGCGTTCACTGCGGTTTGTGTACTGGGGTTTGCCCGACCGAAGCCTTGACCCTTGACCCCGAAAGCTTTAAACTAAGTTTTGCTCGATCGCGGTGTATCGTTTGTGAGCAGTGCATCCCTACTTGTCCGGTGCAAGCTATTTCTACTAACCTTTAGGTCTTGTACAAACTCATCATGATTATCATGTTTTTTGCGTCGTGGTTCCACTAATTGTGCCATAGGATGAAAAAAAACTCTTGGGTTTCCCTAACACTACTTTTTGTTACTTATTTCACTTTTGGCTGGAAATTGTCTGAGTTTGATGTGCCCCCGCACCTAACTTGGTTTTTAGCCATAGCTTCAATTTTAGTGTTAGCTGTTGCCTTGTCGTTCCCGCTGAAAGGGATAAAAGCCTTAATAATGCGGTGGTTTTCCAGTGATATTGGTGCTTTTCTTTCTATTATTGTAGGAGCTTTCGTGGCCGTGGTAGTTTTTGCCTGGATGCACCTTTTTGCTACTTGCTTACTCTTGATTTCAGCCGGAGCTTTGGCAAGACTCGATATTCAAATATCTGGTTGGAAAAATTGGCGGGCTTTTGCGGTATTAGCTAGCATTTGTTTAACTGGTGTAGCGTTGGGCGGAGTCCTGGAGTTTTGGTTAAAAACAGGCAAGCTCGTATTCTCTTAATGAAGAACGGGAAATTAACCCAACAAAATTCTATAACTTGCAACGGATATTTAGCCGACAACTATCAGATAGCCCATCAATAAAAATACAGCTTACTTTTTTGAATTTCCCACTCGGATTAATTACCCGTTCCGCGCCGCAATCATAGCAGTTTTTAAGCCTAGTGAGGTATAGGTTGTCAATGATCGATTCTCCGTTTAGCGTTACTAATTCCTAATTACTAATTACCGACGAACCCGGAGTCGAAATCAAAACCCCTAGGGCTGTATTGAATTGTAGCGACTGTTGCTCAAAATGTTATTGCTAGGATCCCGCAAGTCCCGCAGCCAAAAACTCGATCGCAATAAAAAAGCAGCTTTCGGGAGCTGCTAGTCAGAATGCATGAGGTATTGTTCTTAGAATAGGACAGGTTGAATTAGATCGGTGCTGGGTTACATTTTTTGATACGGGAGAGTTGATGAGTGAATGGACGATCGTAAAATCGTCACATAGGAGGATAGCATTGATGCTAAATTTCCCGACAATCAAGTTAGCGTTTAACTGTCCTTGCGCCCTACAGCCCTTCAGCGGTGGGGCCCTTTTATTTTTAGGGAGAACTCAATAGCCGATTTTAACGCATCAGATGAGTCTGCCATTAGTTGTTGTATAAAATCTCGGCATCGCCACATCCTCATACATATAAAAGTTACGATTCACATCCACTCAAACCCGGTGGATTTCAAAATATTGGGTGGTTAAACGGACACACTGAGACAAAAATCAGTATTTTTACCGAAGTCATACCATTTTAGATTTTAGATTTTAGATTTTAGATTTTGGGAATGACTGATGAATCTGGTTGTTTGGAGCTTGTGTAGGGTTGCATTATTTTTGGGAACTAATACCAAAATTCCTCAGAAACCTGTTATTTTGTCAGCAACCCAATTTCTCAATGTATCAATTGAGATCGGGCCCGGTTTCTGGTTTGATAACTTTTTGGATTTCCTCCATCGCCCTAGTCGCGACTGCTTCAGGCCTTTCTCCCACACCAGCACAGACTCGGACATCTGCTTGAATGTAGAAACGCTCTCGCTCTTTCCAAAGGCTTTGCAGCTTAGATTTGATCTCGCCCTCCTGCAGTAGGGGTCGAGCGGTGTCCGAACGCAGTCGATCGTACAATTGATCTACAGGCACATCCAGCCAAACTACTACACCGTAGTGCAAGTAACCCCAATTCATCGATCGGGCCACAATGCCTCCGCCCGTAGCCACAACCGAATTTTGATAAGCAGACAATTCGCCGAGCACTTTACTTTCTAGTTCCCGAAAAGCCTCTTCCCCTTCTCGCTCGAAAATCTCAGCAATTGACTGATTAGCAACTCGAACAATTAGTTCATCAGTATCAAAAAAACGGTATTTTAATTTTCTTGCCAAAATCCGCCCTACCGTTGTTTTTCCCGCACCCATCATCCCGACGAGATAAATATTTACTCCCCTCAACCCCTCCACGGCCAAATCCTCCGATATTTTTCTATTTTTTCAGGTTAATCGAGCCGCCACTGGGGCTATCCTCGTCATCAAACTCATCACCCTCATCCAATCCCCAATCATCCTCTGCTTCTGCAAGAGGATTTATTTGTGCTTCATCAGCGGGTTTAGGAATCTCCCCTCCCGGAGGAACCAGCACTCGATACTCCGCATCGTATACAGACTCAGTTTGCCCCACCCCAGACTGGCTCGGATCTCGATAGCCGTAAGAATATACTGAGCCAGCCCAAGATTTGCTTTTCGGTTCCTGCTGAGCTTCGTAAGCCCTCGGATTTGCCGCTGGAACATCATTTACCTGCGGTCGATCGGGAAAATCGCGATCGTCCCCCCAATCGTCATCACCCCCTTGAGAGCCGGATTTTGAGCCATCTGAGACCCAATCATCCTCATCGTCTGCCGCTGCATAACTCCCCGGCTGAGCGTAATCCTTCGCCCCATCCGGGTTCGGAGTTTCTTGCAGGAAAGTCCGGGAACTGTAACCCGCCGGCGTACCGTAGTCTGTTCGGTAGGAACCAGCAGTCTGAGTTTGGCTATTTTCCCTATTCATATCCGGGTCAATTCCCTCTTTTCTAGGAGGGGGAGGTGGCGTGTAAGGTGTTCTCCTGTCCTCTGGGAAAGTATCGGGACGGCTGCGACTGTCGCGGCCGGTGCGGGTCCGCGTTGCAGATAGGTAATTTGAAAAAGCCAGCAAACCAGAAATCAATAAAGATGTGAGAGCTCCCACCGCCATGCTGAGCAAAATCCAAATAGATAAGGGCAAAGCAGGCGATCGAACTCCCAAAAATACCAGCGATAATGCCGGCTCCACATTTTGCAGGGCAAAAATAGTCAGCCCTACCACAATTACTAGCAAAAATACAGGTCGCATATTAAAAATATTGGTAATTGGTAATTGGGAACTTGTGCTGAGCGTAGCCGAAGTATTGCTAATTGGAAATTGCTAATTGAAACTAACACATCATCAATAACCAGTAACCAACTGTCAACTGTCAACTGTCAACTAACTCCCTTCTTCTTCCTTCCAGCGTTTGAGAGGAACGCAATCAATCCCCAACTGGTCTAAAGCGCGAGCCACCACAAAGTCTACCAAATCTTCAATAGTTTGCGGATTGTGATACCAAGCAGGAATCGCTGGTACAATTCTAGCTCCAGCTTCCGCCAAGGTAGTCAAATTCCGCAGGTGAATCAAGCTAAAAGGCGTTTCGCGAGGCACGAGTACCAATTTTCTCCCTTCCTTGAGCTGAACGTCGGCCGCCCTTTCGAGCAAATCCGAACTCAAGCCAGCCGCCAATTTGCCCAGCGTACTCATGCTACAGGGAATAACGATCATTCCTTGGGTGCGAAAGGAGCCACTAGCAATATTAGCACCGACATCTTGCCAGGGATGGCACCGAAGTTTACCCATTGTGGCTACTCCTGCTTGTTCCCGCCAGAATTCCTCTTGAAGCGTCGACTCTGCGGGCATTCTGGTGTTCTGTTCGCTTTGCCAAACCATGTAAGTAGACTTGGAAGCGACCAGTTCGATCGCGCGATCGGCTTCCAACAAATATTTCAATGTTCGCACCGCATAAATCAGTCCCGATGCACCAGTCACTCCTACAATTAGGGGGTAGTTATTCGTCATTAGTTATTTGTTACTTGTCGGTTGACTGTTGTTAGTAATTAGTTGTTAGATCAAATCTGTTAATATCGTAATTCTTCCTATCTCTATTTTCTTGATCTGCGTGAATCCATTGTCATCTGAGGTTAATACATTCTATTTTTTTACCGCCGAAGGCCGATTAACACAGATTAACGCAGATGAATTATAGAAATTGCGGTTGCACAGCCCGTAATTGTTTAGTTTTGACTGTATTTTACGCTAGACGATGCTATCGGATTGGATATTAGTCATTAATTGTTTATTGATGATTGCTTAGTATAGTTTGCCGCCCACTTCTAAATACTTAGTTGCCAGACAATGACAACTAAGTATTTAGAAAAGTTAACAGTTAACAGTCAACAGTCAACTGATTATTCATCATCATCAAAAGCTTGACTGCCACCGCCAACTGCAACTAAATCAATTTGCTGGCGGTAGTAGTCAACGCTCTTGACTTGAACTTCTACCCGATCGCCCAAACGGTACTGATTGCGGTTTTTGCGGCCCACCAGAGTTTGCTGGCGCGATCGATATTCGTACCAGTCATCCTTCAGCGAAGAAACGTGCACCAATCCCTCAACACGCAAGATGTCGCTCTCCGGCGGCCGCACCTCAATTTCCACAAAGAAACCGTAAGACTGTACACCTGTAATCAAACCCTGGAAAGTTTGCCCGGTGCGTTCTTTCATCAATCCGGTTTTCTTCAATCCCTGCAAATCGCTTTCAGCATCCTCAGCAACCCTTTCGCGTTCGGTTAGGTGTACTACTACCGATGCAAACTCCGTCTCAAATTCGTGGTGCAAATCTGGGGGGAGAACATTCCAAGTAATTTGACCGTGACAGGAGGAATGGTGCAAGTCAACTTTTTCCTTAGCCCGTGTTGTGCGGCTGCTGCGGCCTTGCTCGAACACCGCTTGCAACACCCGCAGTACCAGCAAATCGGCGTAGCGGGAAAGCGGCGAAGTGCAGCGCGTGTAACCCTCTGACAGCCCCAAACCGAAGTGGGGCTTGGGAGTGGTGCTGTAAACAGCGGGCTTCATGGTGTCTTCTAGCAGGTAGGTGAGAACTCTTTCGGACTTAAGGCCGGCAAACTGCTGGGTAAATCGCTGAAAGTCCAAGGGCAAAACTTCTTCTTCGGTTTCGAGATACAGTTCGCCTCCGAGGTTGTTGGAGAGTTTGATGAACTCTTGAATGTCTGCCGGGTCTGGCATCGGCTGGACGCGGTAAATTGCTGGGACTCCCAAGGCTTGCAGGTGAGTGGCGACGGCTTGGTTGGCAAGTACCACCAACTCGGACACAGCGGACTGCGCGGGGGGAGCGACTGCAAAAGCTCCTAATTCGCCTTCATCGTCGAAGTGAGAGTTAGCATCGGGCAAATTTAGTTCAAAAGCTCCCCGCTTCAGCCTTGTCTGTCTGGCTGCCTGTGAGGCGGCACCAAGTTGATCGAGGAAAGGACGGAGGGCGGAGGACAAAGGGTGCTCTTCGGCATCGCCTGGTTCGAGAATTGCTTGAGCTTGCTCGTAGGTGAGGTGGTAGTCAATTTGAATGACGCTGGTTTGAATTTCGTATTCTAGGAGTTCTCCTGATTCGTCGAGGGTGAGCAGTATGCTGAAGGCCAGCCGTTCGGTATCTGGCAGCAGAGAGCAGCGCTCGTTGAGGGTTTCTGGCAGTACGGCGATGATTTTTTCTCCCAGATGGGCGGCGGTGCCTCGCTTGCGGGCTTCGCGGTCGATCGGGGTTTCTGGCTGCACGTACTCGGCGGCGTCGCTGATGTGGATTCCTATTTGCCAGCGGCCGGGCTTCAGGGTTTCGATCGACAAAGCGCGTTCCACTGGCGGATCGGACAGGAATGATGTCGGATCGAACTCGTTTTCGGCTCCTCCCTCGGAGAGATTTTCCTCCTCAACTTGAGGGGCATCGTTTGCGCTCTTGGTTGTTCCCGGTTCGTTTTTGCTGAAGCTAACAGTCAGAATGTTACGCAAATCTAGGCGTTTTTTGATGTCGGTTTTTTTGACTTTGCTGGGCAAATTTTCGGCTGCTTTGATGACGGCGGCGGGGAACGATCGCGGCAAGTCGTGTTTGCAGCATACGATGTCGAGGTCGTCAGCGGCTTCGGCGTCGGAACCGAGTACCTGTACTACTTTGCCGACTGGGCGGTGCGTGCCCAGGGGGTAGCGTTTGACTTCGACGTGTACTAGGTGGTCGATCGCCTCTTGGAGATTTGTGCCGTTTGCGAGCAAGTCTAGTTCAAACAGCAGGCGATCGTCCAGGGGGATTGCTCTGTAGCTGACGCGGCCGGTGGGGGTGGCGGTTTGCTTGACTCGCGCCAGTACCGAGGGGTTGGCGCGTTCGAGGATGAGCATGACTTCGCCTTCGGGCGATCGGCGGCGGCTACCTTCTTTGATGATTTTGACTAAGACTCGATCGCCATTCCAAGCTGTCGAGAGGTGACTTTCCCGCACGTAAACGTCTTCTGAGCCTTCGGCGTCTTGAATTGCAAAGCAAAATCCTTTGCTAGAACAGCGCAGTTTTGCTTCTACTACGTCGTCTTCAGCTACTCGGCGGTAGCGGCCTTTGTCTTTGACTAATATGCCAATTTTCTCTAGAGCTTCTAATGCGATTTGAAGTTTGAGTTGACTGGTGGCGTCGTTGCAGTCGAGTTTTTTCTCCAATGCTTTTGGGGCCACTAATTTGTCTTCTGTAAAATTTGCCAGCAGTGCAGCGATAGAAAATTCCATGTAGCGATCGATCCTCTTGTTTCCAGCAATTAGTCTAATTTTGGCGAAATCAGCCGCACCCCCTCGGGCCCTCGTAGTGCCTGCTTCCCAACAAATGCGCGGGTTGATAGGTGGAGACGCGAGCACAGCCACCTTGTTTCATCGCGAGGTTTTTTTGAGATTCTCTCCCGACACCGGCTTGGTGCTAATTGTCTGCTGTCTGTCTTGAACTGACTGCTGACGGTGCAGACAAATGTCCCGCACGCTATTCCCCAATACAATTTTTTAGCGTTGGTTTATTTGCTTTTAGGTCAGCAGCGCCGAGCAATTCGCGAATTAGAAAGCCCCTGTCGGTTCTTAAAAGATGGCTCGATACTGAAAGCAACGGCTTGAGTCGAGGATGAGCCGATGGAGGGATGGAGATGGAGAAAATGTGCATTTCTTCCTTCTGCCTTGTTTCCTTCTGCCTTGTTCCTTCTTCCTTTTGAAGTGCCTCTTGCCTCTTGCTTTAGCAAAGAACTTACCGGATCGAGGCAAAATTGCTAGTAGCTCGCCGCTGCGATGCCCCTGTTTTTTTGCACGCGATCTGCCCTTGCGGACAGAGGTGCAACGAGCGGGTCGGGAGCAATCTGTGCTGTAGAAAGTGCAAGGTACACAAAACCGGAGACTTTTACTACTTTTGCTTAGTTGCTGTGTCATCTTCTATATATAGATAATGACGCCCGATGCTTGTTAGCTTAAACCGCTGGATGTGGCATGGGGTTTAGTGGCGTGTAAGGTGGCGCGGATGACTCACCTTTAATTTATTGTATGTTGAATAGGTGCTTTGAGAAAATTGTTTTCTCTAGGCTGTACTACACTTAAGTCATAAGCCCCTTCTGGTTTCGGGGTCAAAAAATTATGTTTGCTGAATTTCGCGCCCTTTATCCCGCTGGACAGTTAATCTGTGAGTTGCTGACTGTTCATCACGGTAAGTTTGTTGTTCGCTGTCTGGTTCAGGTTGACGGCAAAACTCTTGTTACGGCTATGTCGGCTGCTGAGTCTGTTGAGGATGCTGAAGACCGCGCCCGGTTGCGAGCGATCGCTATTCTTGGATTTGCTCAGCCCGCAAGTGCGATCGCGAGTGTTGCTGCTGTTCCCTCTCCTCCTGCTGTTCCCTCTCCTTCTGCTGTTTCCCCCGTTGCTGCTGTTCCCCCTCCCCCTCCTGCTGTTCTGGTTCCTGTTGGCCCGACAAGTGTTCCTCTTCCTGTTCTAGAAATGCCTGTTGTTGACAAATCGCCTGAAACACATCACAGCAATTTTGTCAAGACTGAAACGAAATTAAATGAAGAGCCGATCGCACCTGTACCGGAACCGCTGCCTCCAAAGGTCGATCGGACGGAGGCTACTGGATTTGTACCGAAGCAGTTAGACTCAGACGCTTGGCTTTCTTCTAGCTACGGCGAACCACTTCAGGAACTGGAGGTGCCGACTGCTAGCCAAAGTGAACTGCTACAGGGTGCGGCCGAAGTCAGGGAATTGCAACCGATCGCAGTGGGAATCCCCAGCGATGCGATCGAGGATAATTCTGATACGATCGCCGAAATAGACGCCATCCTCAAACGCCTGCAATGGAAGAAAAAACAGGAAAGCGACTGTCTCGAACAAAATTACGGCAAGTCGTCGCAGAGAGAGCTTTCTAGCGAACAGTTGGTAGATTTCCTAGAATATCTGGAAATCTACAGCAGAACTACTGAGGAAATCAAGCGGTTGGGCTGGACTCCCAACCAAGGAAAAGATTATCTCAAACAAGGTTATGGCAAAGAAGCGCGCCATTTCTTAAATCAAGTAGAATTGCTCGACTTTCTGCAATATCTCGAATCTTTGCCCTAGTAATTATGTAGGGTTTCTAGATGTTATGTTTTGTTAGAAAAAGCTACATATAGCAGTTTTCAATTGTATGAAATACAGTAGGAACACGGGACACTGTGCCGTGTCATGCGCCCCAGCATCTGTACTTCAATTAACAGAAAACTGCTATAGAGCAATCCTCGCATCCTTTGTGAATTTCTTACTCCCTCCCCTTGGTAAGGGGAGCGTTGGGGTGGGGTAAAAAATTTGCGACTCCTGCAAGGATTGCTAGATGACCGTTAAAAATTAAAAATCAAAAATGAGGAAATATTCTTCATTTTTGATTTTTAACTTTTCATTTAGACGACAGCGGCGATCGGGCGGCTGGCGGAAGGACGGCGATCGATCACTTGATCGACTAATCCGTAGTCCTTTGCTTCTTCAGCCGACATGAAGAAATCCCGTTCGGTATCTTCTTCAATGCGGGAAAGCGGCTGACCGGTATGGTTGGCAAGATGTTCGTTCAGGCGGCGTTTGTGGTACAAAATTTCTTTTGCCTGAATTTCAATATCGGTTGCTTGTCCTTGAGCTCCGCCTAGAGGTTGGTGGATCATAATCCGGGAGTGAGGCAAACTCATCCGCTTGCCTTTAGCGCCGGCACTCAACAGAAAAGCGCCCATGCTGGCTGCCAAACCGAGACAAATAGTGCAAATGTCGGGGCGGATGTGGTTCATCGTGTCAAAAATGCCCATACCTGCTGTTACCGAACCCCCTGGGGAGTTGATATAGAGGTAAATATCTTTCTCCGGGTCTTCGGCGTCTAAAAATAGCAATTGGGCAACGATCAGGTTAGCCAAGTCTGAGTCAACCTGTTGGCCCAAGAAGACGATGCGATCGCGCAGGAGTCGCGAGTAAATGTCAAAGGCGCGTTCGCCGCGACCGGATTGTTCTATAACTGTTGGGATCATTGACGCCTGCCTGCCTATTACGTATCTTTTTTTAATTTTAGCGATTAGGGCTCAGTTATAGTTAGCGATCGGGGCTTGCGATCGAGAAATCGGCAAAATCCTTGAACTGGGCGGGGTTGGGGCGGTAATTTGTGGAAGTTGTGGCGGGGGTGCGATCGGATTTCCGATCCAAGGGCGATCGAGGTTGAGGAAGCGGACATTAATAAACGTTAAATGTTGTTATGTGGCGATCGTATCATTGCGAGAACTTCCATCGCTCGATCGCCGCTGACACTAGCAAAATGGTCTAGAAACTCCGCAGGGCGAATCACCAACTTCGAGATCATCAAGCAGAATTTTCATCGGACGCGAGTGCCTATGGACACAAAATTTCCCCCTAAAATGTCGGGGTCGCTATGAACGATAGTAGCTGCCTATTGCAAAGAAAAGGTTGTGACATCAAGACAATCTTCCTCAGTCCAGGTATCACTTGGCTCGACTACAGCGAGATTTGGCTGTGATAACTCGTTGAGGATAAGAGTTGCCAAGCGCAGTCGCTCTGTTAGTGACAAAGTGCGGACAACTTGGATATAGATTTCCTGACCGGTAGTCGGCATAATACATCATCCTGCCTTGAAATTTAACCTAAACTGGTGTCTCGATCGGAAGATCAATCGCCCTTTTCTCATATCATTAGAAGTGCGATCGGCAATCCTTCCCTTGATGCCCTCCGCCGTTCGGGATTTGCCCTGACCCATTGAATCCTTTGCTGATAGGTAACATTTAAATGAATCAAACTAATGAATAAAGATTTTTGGCTTGAACAAATTAAAAAAAGAGAAGTTTTTGAAAAAGCCTATGTCTATGCTATTTACTACCAAATCAAAGAAGATGCCTACTGCAACTTTATTGAAATAGCTTACTACAGACAAAATAAAGAAAAATTATTTAAAGAAATTGAATCATCTCTGGAAAATCCCAGTTTGTATGAACCAGAAACTGCGTTTTCATTCTATCTACCAAAATCAGATATGTTCTTCAGAAGGATGATATACACTCCTTTCAAAGACTTAGTAATCAAATTTATTTTTGTATCTGTATTAGCTGAACTATTGGATTTTACGTTTGTTCACAATTGCTTTTCACATCGTCTTGATAGAAATATAAAAAATAAGATTTCCAAGAGATATTTATATATGCCTCACTATGCAGGATTTCAAGAGTTTATAGATTGGCAATTAGCCCAAGTCGAAAATAGCACTTGTCTGCTGAAAACCGACATATCATCTTTTTATGACTCTATATCTCATGAATATCTCCTGTCAGCAATTTCACAGAAACTAAACATAACTAATGAAAGTCATTTTATGATTCTATTTAGTAGGACATTGAAATTCAAAACTTGTTACTATTCAATGGTGGACGGAAAATTATGTGAAACATATAATAGCCAAGGTATACCGATAGGAAATTCAGCAGAAGGCTTTATAGCTAATATATTTCTTAATGAAGTGGATGAAGCATTATTCAACTTAGGTATAAATTTCGGCAGATATGTAGATGATTTTAGAGTTTTTACAAACAATAAAAGTGATTCATTAAAGGTCTTAATAATCCTACAAGAATTTCTTCTAAAAATAGGACTAAATTTGAATACTTCAAAAACCAAAATCATAGAAGCTCAAGAACAAATTATTAAATTCATTAAACATTCAAATAAAAGTGGGATTTATGGAATGCCCTTTCAAGAAGAGAGTTATAATGAAAGCAAGCAAGAAAAGAAGCTAGATAAAACCCAAATCATTAAAGAAATTGATTCTAAACAAGCAAGTGAGCAATATGAGAAATTATATTTTTCAAAATATCCAAAGAAAGTTATAAAAATCAACGATATTGATGATGAAGATAAAGCAAAAAACTTCTGTATTTTTTTGAATGGCATTAAATTAGGCGCGAAACTTGAAAATCAAGCATTTAGTCAGCAGATGGAATCTCTTTATATATTGTCCAAAAAATACCCAAAACATTGGAGCTATTACTCTTGGTTGTGGGTAAAATTTATATCACAAAATTATAGTAATGATATTCAAAACATCAGCCTTAAATATCTTTTTAAAGTATTTGATGATGAACTTGTTAATGTATTTATCAAAACTAGAATTATTCATCATCTGGTTAATTCACGAAAGGGGGGCTTACCCTATATAGAAAGAATAGGGATGAATCAAAAACTCCGAAATAGAATTATTGAACATATAACTAAGTTAATGAAAATCAATTGTATCGCATTGCAGTTGAATTGTATATATGCTTACTATTTGATGTTCAGAGACCGCGATCATCGACATTTGCAAGACTTTGTATCTCATAACTTAAAGCGTCCCATACCAAAACCGATCCAACAGGCTGTTTATCAGATAGGAACTTTATATGAAAATCATTCTCCAGGGTTAGCTTCTTTTGAAGAGATTTTGGAAGAGAGTGAAATAGAATATGAATCTGAAGGCTTGAATTCTCAGTAAAATTCCAATCTTAAAAGTCAATATCTCGATCGGGAGGTTCATAAACAACAAGAAAGCTTTTTGCTCTTGTTGCTCCAACATATCTGTCTGCGATATCCCAATTGCTTGGTATCAATTTCTTTTCTTTTTCAAAAAATAACATGATAACATCACTTTCTAAGCCCTTATACATCCCTATATTAGACCACTGAATAGTATTTTCATCTTTATTAAATGAATAGGGTTTAAGATCAAAACGATCGATATGCGAATATTGTGAAAGTATGGAATTAGATGATGGATACATATCAGTTAATATGACAATCTGATTGGGGAGAACATTATGATTATCCACTATATCTGTAATATCATTTTCTAATAAAATAAATATGTCGTCTGTATCTTCATATATCTGAGACACTACATCTCTTCCTTCCATTAAGGAACTCTTTATTGCATGATAACAGGAGACAAATGGCTCTGCATATTTGAATATCTTGTGAGTATTTCGACAGTTTTTCTCTAAAACAGTCGGGTGTACTTGAAGGGCAAGTTTATTTTCCTTTTTTGAAATTTTTTGATTGCTATCTTGGAAAATGTAGAAGATCCCATTATCAGGAATCAACTGTTTCAAATAGTTAGTTTCCTTAAACTCAAAATCTTGTCCTTCATCAAGGATAATTGCAGTAAAGTCAAATGTTAACTGAGATTTTATTGGGTATATTTCTTTAAAACTAGAAACTACACAGTACCCCCTTTTAATTTCATCTTGTAAAGAAGCAGCGAGATAAAGGGCAAGGTTATTAGATTTACAAACTACAAGTGTTTTAACCAGATGTTGGCATAACCTTCTTGCTTTTTCTATTGCCAATTGAGTCTTCCCTGAACCAGCACAGCCCAGAACAATGCACTCAGGATGTTGGGAAAGATTATTCAAGATATCGTATTGCTGTTGTGTTAATTGAAGAATTTCTTGGTTGTTTTCACCAATATCATTAACAATATATTTTTTGAACACTGTACTGGGAGATATGAGGTTAATGATTAAATCTGTCCGCTGATCTCCAAGTTTTGTAAAATGTCCCTTCCCTTTATAGCGATCAAAAACCGAAGATATCCACCCACTAATATTTCCTAACTGAGGACGTAAAAGTAATATCTCTTGAGGTGCTTCAGAGGGTAGATTGTTTACCACCTCATCAATATCAGGAAAAGCCACACAGTGTCCTCTACAAAAATCTTTATTTTTAAATTCGTTGTGTTTACTGAGAAAATCCAAAAACTTATACTTAATATCTCTGGCTTGTTTAAAAGGAGATATCTTCATCTTATTTTCGTACTGATACCAATCCATGTTTACAGGATCGTACCTTATCTCCCCTCCTTTGGCTTCTAGTATAAGAATTCCTTGCTCGGGATGAATAATGATGAAGTCAGCTTCCCTATCTTGAGGAATATATTTGATGTCCTGCCACCATGTTCCATGAAAAACAATGTAATCATCACTCAAATCTTTTTCAAAAATCTGGAAGAGAGTCTTTTCTGCCTTGCTCTTAGTTGTTGATGATAATTTTTGAGGAATCATTCTTGCCATAACTATTCACCTCTTCTATTTTTAGATGATTACTACTTTGTTGGTAAGTTTTTATATAATAGTAGTTGTAGGATAATTTTTATGGGTGTATACTACCGCAAAAGGCTTTTGTATGTCAAGCCCCACTAGCTACTACTTGCTATAGGAAGTCTGCCTTTCAAGTATCTGACACCTCGCACACTCCGATTTATGTAGATCGGGCGCTACCCAGAAAAGAGTTATATCCACTAGATACCAAACCACTCAAATTTTAATCGCCCAACGACGGCGGTACATTCCATACAAAATTAACCACCAAAATAATACCGCAGTCACCGCAAATGCTAGAGAACCATTCAGCGGCCCCGCCCACGGCACAAACCAGTTTTCATAAATCCAACTGTAAGTTGTTGGAGCATTTTCAGCAGTACCGATATGAGTTTTCAACAGGATTCTGGCGACAATACCGGAAGCAACAAACAGGAAAATAGCATTCAATCCCATGATTTCAAACGGTTTCCCCCATTTCCAATCCCGCACTTCAATTGTTTCGTAGCAAAATGCTAGCAATAACAACGCCCAACCAGCCGTAAAAACTACATAGGAACTCGTCCAAAGTTGTTTGTTGATCGGAAAGGAAAACCCCCACAAGTGGCCGATTACCACGCAA
Source organism: Microcoleus sp. Pol12A5 (assembly GCF_036701435.1). NCBI lineage: Bacteria > Bacillati > Cyanobacteriota > Cyanophyceae > Oscillatoriales > Microcoleaceae > Microcoleus > Microcoleus sp. Pol12A5. Next base: position 34,788 of record NZ_JAUBQU010000028.1, on the reverse strand, counting down.
CAGAGGCCGCCGATTGCTAAGTTGATACTGGTGCGCGTTTTAATTTGCTGTACTCGCAGCCATTCTCCGGTAAAGTAGCCTGTGAGGACTGTGACAACTGCGGGTAAAGTGCTCAACAGTCCTTCTGGATCGAAGGGGCCGCCTTTGTACAGGTGTTGGCTACCGAGAATTAGCCGATCGACATATCCCCCTAAATTTCCTTCTGGCGTGAGTTCGCCGGCAGTGTACCCCCCTACAGCAAATACGGTTAGTGCGCCCCAATAGCCCAAAAGCACGGCAACAGCGAGCAGTTTTTGATTGCGGGGGGAAAGGTTGAGAATGGCGATCGCACTGATGAAATAAGCTAAGCCGATGCGCTGCAATACTCCCATGATGCGGATTTTACCAAAGTTTTCGACCGGGGCGCTGTTGAGAAGTACGTCAAGGGCGATCGAAGATGTATTTAGCAGCAATCCTAATATAAATAGAATCGCGGCGCGGCGCACAATTCGCCAGTAAATATTTGAAGAAGGAAGAAGAAAAAAGGAAGAAGGAACAGGGTTTTTGGTGGATTCTGATTTTTCCTTTGTTTGTGTAATTTTTGAGGTTTCTATGCCAGTTTTTGGATAATTTTGAATATACTTAGGCAGCGAGAAAGACATCGCGCAGCCAACGATGAACAAGAAAAACGGAAATACTAAGTCTGTCGGGGTGCAGCCGTGCCATTCTGCGTGATCTAGCGGTGGATAAACGTGTTCCCAACTACCGGGGTTGTTGACTAGAATCATCGAGGCGATCGCAATTCCGCGAAAAACATCAAGGGATTTGAAGCGCATAAATTAAGTTATTTGTTCACTGTTCACTGTTCACTATCTTAGCGGATGCCCATTTCCTAATTCTTTTCAGCCCAATTCCCAATTCCCCATGTCCCATGCCCCATGCCCAATTACCTATTAGCTAAATTTCAATACCTTCCAGAGTCATTATGACTGCATTTTTCATCAACATATCGCAGCGTTCTGCATAAAAAGATGCTGCCTTATCATACTTGTTGATTTGCAAAACCCGCAAAAACATTTGCCTTGCTTGCGCGAATTGCTGCTGGTAGTGAAAAAAAATTCCCTGTTCAAAATAAGTTTGAGTTTGTGCTTTTAATTCGATCATTGTCGGCGAGTCGCCATCGTAAATTTCAAATACCGCAACAGGTGTTTGTTTTCCTTTGACTTGAACGCGATCGAGAAACCTGCACTTGTAATGTTGAGGATCGTCTATCCGGCAAAGGGTTTGGACGCTAGCTACAATAGCAACTCCATAAAGCTTTGTCAATCCTTCCACACGGGAAGCTAAATTAACAGCATCAGAAATCACCGTACTTTCCATTCGTTCCGCTTCGCCAATCGTACCTAACATTAAAGTCCCCGTATGCAAGCCAATCCCTATCGAAATAGGTTGATAGCCACTATTTTGCCTGTGTCTATTATAAATTTTTACTTGCTGCTGCATCTCAATTGCTGCTTGCACAGCATCTTCAGCCCTGTTAGGAAACAAAGCCATAATCCCGTCACCAATATATTTATCTATAAAACCGTTGTACTCGCGGATAACTGGGCCAACTCGGCTTAAGTAAGAGTTGAGAAATTCAAAGTTTTCTCGGGGAGACATACTTTCTGACAGACTTGTAAATGAGCGAATGTCGGCAAACATAATCGTCATTTCTGCCTGTACAGAGTCTCCTAGTCTGGCATCAACGATGCTTTCTCTTTTGAGAAATTTCAAAAATTCACGGGGTACAAAACGAGCTGATGCGGCGGCAATTTTTTCTAGTTCGCTTTTGCTGGATTCGATTTGATTGAGCGATCTAAATGCTCTCAGTGCGGTGACTACTGTGGTAAATAATTTTTTGTTAGTAAGTTCTGTTTTGGTTTTGTAATCATTGATATCGTAGCTGACAATTACTACATCTTCTGGTACTTGTCCGGGCTGTCCAGTGCGTAAAATAATTCGCACAATTTGATTATTTAAAATATCGCGGATGTATTTAACTACTTCCAAGCCTGCTTCTTCTGTCTCCATAACTACATCGAGTAAAATCAATGCTATGTCGTAATTATTTTGGATAATTTCTTTAGCTTCTTTCCCTGAGTAAGCGCTGATAAATGTTATAGTCTTACCTTCAAATTTAAAATCGTTTAAGGCTAGTTTAGTAATATTATGAATTTCTATTTCATCATCTACAATTAATATTTTCCAACTTTCTTCTAGCGGTTTTTGTTCCGCCTCGTCTTCCTCGGCAAATATTAATTCATCGTCCCCCGCCCCGATTAATTCGTCATCGCCTGCTGCCAACAGGTTTTTACTAGCTTCTGACATATATCGTTCTCCTATATAAAACTTATATCCATGTTGGCGGTCTAATAACTAACTGCTCATTTTAGCGGGAAATTCAATCATAAATCTTGTCCCTTTATTTAGTTGACTTGTGCAGCTAATTGTGCCTTTTAGCTTTTGAGTAACAAGGTTATAAATAATGTGCAGTCCCAATCCCGTGCCTCCCTGACCTCTTTTGGTGGTAAAAAATGGTTCAAAAATTTTACTGAGATTTTCTGGGTCAATTCCTTTGCCGTTATCGGCATATTCAAATATTAGCCGATCGCCCTCTAGTTTGAAATCAAAAGCCAGAACTCCTTCGTCTTCTACCTCGTAGGCGTGAATTAGCGAATTCAACACCAGATTTGTCACAATTTGACACACTACGCCGGGGTAACTGTCCACAACAATATTTTCATCACACTCAATCTCTATTTTGTGCTTAGTTCTTTTGAGTTTGGCACTTAAGGATGTCAAAATTTCCTCTAGATAGTTTTTAACATTAAACCTGCGTTTTAACTCGCTAGACTGATCTACAGCTACTTCTTTAAAACTGTGAATCAAGTCTGCCGCCCGCGTGAGGTTAGATAAGATCATATTACTGCTTTGCACGGCGGTATCCAGAAACTTTTCTAATTCGGAACGTTTTATTTGGCCGTTACTGTAAACCTCAAAAAACTTTGTGGCTTTTTCAGCAAGCAGGGAGGCGGCGGTGATGCCGATGCCGATGGGAGTATTGATTTCGTGGGCAACACCTGCAACTAACCCTCCGAGAGCAGCCATTTTTTCCGATTCTACCAGTTTATTTTGAGCTGATTTTAAGTCTTCTAAAGTTTGGGAGAGTTCGGAGGTACGCTGCTGTACTAAATTTTCGAGATTCTGATTGAATTGGTGCAAGTTGGCGTAAAGTTGAGCATTTTTGATGGAGATAGAAATTTGAGAAGACAGCAGTTTTAATATTTCTAACCTGTCTTGTGTAAAAGCGCCTGTAGTCAGATTGTTTTCTAAATATAGAATGCCAGTGAGTTGGCTTTGATTAATTAACGGAGTGCAAAGAATTGATTTAGGTTGAACTGCCATTATATAGGGTGTGCGAGTAAATTGCCCTTCGCGGGTGGCATCGTTTAAAACTATACTTTCTTGGGTGCGGGCGACGTAATTCACAACTGCAACTGCCAGCAAAGTTACTTCTCGATCGTCGGCTACAAAATCTATCGGAATTGATTGCATGACAGCAACGCGATCGACATCTACAGATCCTGATCCTTCAATCACCCATTGACCCTCTTTTTCTAGTATTAAAAAGCCTGTTTGTGCCCCCGCATTTTCAATAACAATTTTCATCATTTTTGCCAGCAGCTTGTCTAGAACTATTTCGCCTGCTAAGGTTTGCGATGCTTTAACTGCTGTGGTTAAGTCTAGCACGCCTGCACTGTCGTTGGTAGTGGAAGCGCTGCTGGTAGATTTGTGAGTTTCAATATTAGTTAAAATCGAGCCGGAAGTTAGCAAGTGCGAGTATTTTGATTCTAAATGTGCTGCTTTGGCTGTTGCTCCCCAGCGCTGATAACAATAACGCGCTTCTGTTAAGTAAGTTTTAGAATTTTTTTCTCGTCCTATGGATAGATAAAATGCTCCTGCCAATTCTGCTGCTAGTGCTTGTACTTGTATGTATCCGTTTTCTTCTGCTCCTTCAATTGCGCGATCGTAATATTCCATTGCTCTCACCACATTGCCCAAAACGCGCGCTTTTTCTGCCGTAAGTAAGTCGCATTTGTGCTGAAGATTCATGGGCGCAGACAGCGCTTTTTGTTGCAGTTTTTTCCGGTTGCTGACAGCGTAAAAAATATGCTCTTCTTGTTCTTCATTTGTGGCAGATGGATAGGCTGCTAGCCGGGCTAGAGAATCGTAAAACTGGTATTCAGAAACATTAATAAAGCCTGCAACTCCGTCTAAATATACTTCGGCTTGCGCTGCATTTTCTAGTGCTGTAGCAGTATCTCCAAATAAATATGCTAGTATTAGCTTTTGCAAATAAAAGTGCTGGAGTCCCACGCGATCGTTAGCTTTCAACAGCAGCGATAACAATTTTTCTTCGCTGTATGCTTTACCTAATACAATGTGCGAACTTTCCAATTTTCCCATCAATTGCAAAATAGTTTGCCGATATATTTGGTTCCAAGTCAATACAGTTTCTTGCTTGAGTTGAAACAGCAAATGGTTGTAACTTACCATTCTCCGTTCCAGTTGTGGCAATTCTTGACCGATAAAATACAAAGACTGACAAATATTTACGGCTGCATATCCGACACATTCTAAATCCCCATTTTCTAGCGCGCTTTGATAGGCGTCCTCTAATAGCGGCAAAGAGTCTTTAACGTGATGCTTGCCGTTCATCAAAATGAATGCTACTAAATTAAGCGTTTTGCTTTTGAATTCTAACGCATTTAATCTATCGCTCAAATTTAAAGCTAATTGACCAAAGCGATCGCCCGATTCAATATCTCTAACTATTCCTTTTAAAATTGCTCCGTAATTAGCATAACCGAAGGCAGAAAAAGTAGAGTTTCCGTAATTAATAGATAAATTAACTTGCTCGCACACAATCAGAGGCAGCAGCACAGGTTCAACTATAAATGTAGCTGAAAACATACTGGAAAGCACGCGCATAGTTGCTAATTTATGCGGATTTGTCATAATGGGCAAGTTAATTAAATCTTCTATTTTCTTTCCGGTTAAATAAGCTGCGGTTTTAGCCAGTGCTTGCTGAATGTGGAGGGGAATCGGCGATTCGGGAAAGTTTATCCCTAACATTGTTAGCGCTTCGCGACCAATTTTTACCGATTCTTGGAGTTTGGTTTGCATCCCACAAGCTATGATTCTGATTTCAAACACTTTAATTTTGTCTAGTTCATTTTTTGCGTGTTGCAGAACAATTTCAGCCCATTTTTCCATTTGCTCAAAGTCGGTATTGAGGTAAGCAGCTTCTGCTGCTGACTCGTAAAGTGCAAGAGTCAAGTCGTAGTCAGTTTGCCAACTTTCGGGTGCCAGCAGTTCAATACCTGTGGTTAAATATTTCAGGGCAAGTTCGTAAGCTGCACTTGCTTTTGCTTTGCGACCTGCCATTAAATTTAATTGGCATAATTGAAATTTTTCTAATTGGCTGATGATGATCTCTTTGGCAAAATTTAGTTGGTTTACGGTATCAAAAATATGCTCTTCTAATTGTTCTGGCGGTGCATTTTTGAGTAAAAAATTGCCTATTTTTAGATGGATTTCTTGTTTCTGAGAAGCGGATATTAAAGCATAAGCTGCCTGCTGCACTCGCTCGTGCAAAAATTTGTAAGTTTCGCTAGAAACATTCGCCACTGGCAGGGAAAATTTGTCGCTAAAATCTCTAGATATTGTGTCTGTTACTTCTGTACTTGCTGCTAGTGCGATCGGAATTTTGTAGGCGTTATTAACGAGCAAAATCAGACCGGACTGAAGTGCCTCACCGAGGTCTGTTGCTGCGGACGCCAGAGGTTTTTCGGCGATTGTCGAGAGAGTTTTTAAATCAAATTTGTTCCCGATACAAGCGGCTAAATTAAGCAGTTCCTGGGTATTCTCTGAAAGTTTCTGAATGTTATCTATCATTAATTCTACAACATTGTCCGTTATTCCCATTTCTTGTATTTGTTCGATATCCCACTGCCATTCGCCTGTGATATGGCATTTGTTCACAACTTTTTTTGAGATTGGTTGTGCTAAAACCGACTGGTTAGTTTCAGCTAGATGGCTCACATTCTTCGATGGATAAAGTTTAAATTTAATCAAACTTTTTGAGTGCAGAAATTTTATTAATTGAGTTAAAAAGAATGGATTTCCATCAGTTTTTTGATAAAGCAACTCGGCTAAACTTAGCGAGTTTTCGGGGGCGCAGTTCAAAGTATCGGCAACGAATTGGTTGACGCTGCTTATATCTAAAGGCAAAAGGGCGATCGCCCTTACAGTGCCGCCTGCTTTTTTAATTGCTGAGGCGGTCACCATTAGAGGATGATTTGCATCTACTTCTTGCTCTCTATAAGCTCCAATTATTAATAAATATTGAGTTCCCAGGTCAGTTGCTAGCAGTTCTATTAACTTGAGAGATGCTGAATCGACCCACTGCAAGTCGTCCAGGAAAATTACTAGGGGGTGTTCTTTTTGAGCAAAGACGCGGATGAAGTTTTGAAATACTAAATTAAAGCGATTTTGAGATTCATTTGCTCCTAAATCTGGAACGGGGGGCTGCGGACCGACAATCAGTTCTAATTCTGGAATAGCTTCAATAATGACTTGGCAGTTACCGCCGAGTGCTTTTAAAATTTTTTCTTTCCAAAGATGGATTTCTGCAGCATTTTCGGTGAAAATTTGTCGCAACAAATCTTGAAAAGCTTGGAGTAAAAAAGCGTAGGGAATATCGCGCTTAAATTGCTCAAATTTGCTGTCAATAAAATACCCGCTTTCCGACCGAATCGGCTTGTAAACTTCATATACTAACGAAGATTTTCCCACACCGGCACCACCAGAAATTAGCACGATTTCTGTATTGCCTCGCCTCATCTGCTGGAAGATACTGAGAAGCATATTAACTTCTGCTTCTCGCCCGTAAAATTTTTGGGAAATTTGCAGGTGACTTGACTGATCTTGCTCGCCGAGGGTTATGTGGGAAATTTCGCCTGTATTTTGCAGTTGAGCGAGACAATTTTCCAAGTCGTACAAAAGTCCGAAAGCACTTTGATACCTGTCTTCGGCTGTTTTTGCTAAGAGTTTTATGACGATATCGGAAACGACTTGAGGAATCTCCTTGGTTCCTACTTGATTGATTCTGCCTTCGATGCTTCTGCTTTCTACTTTTTGCTTTCTGTTTTCACAAGGAGAAACTGGCGTTTTAGCAATATGGCAGTGTACTAATTCCATGGGATCGATCGCCTTAAAAGGCAATTCGCCACAAAGCATTTCATAAAAGGTGACGCCTAAAGAATAAAAATCGGTGCGGTAGTCGATCGCCCGATTCATTCGTCCCGTTTGTTCAGGAGACATATAGGCGAGAGTGCCTTCGAGTAAATGGGGATGGCTGGGGGCAGGGTTTTCGCCCGGTAGCAGGGAGGCGATCGCAAAATCAGCAATCTTGACATCTCCTGTCTTGATATTGACAATAATATTGCTGGGTTTAATATCTTTGTGAATAATGTGGTGTTCGTGAAGTTGCCCAATAGTTTCTGCTAGTTTGATGGCAATATGCAGAAATTGTGGTAACTCTAGCTGGTTGTTGCCGAGAAAGTCTTTGAGAGAAATGCCACCAAAATCTTCTAAAACTAAAACAGGAAAGTGATTATATGTTTCTATTTTGTAAAGCTTGACTATTCCGGGCAAACTCAAATTTTCAAGAATTTCGGATTCGTGCAGGAGTTGGGATATTTGCGCTGGGCTAGGGTATGGCGGCGTGAGAGTTTTGAGGATAACGGGTTTTTGTTCCTCAAGCTGCAGGCCTCGATAAATAACGGTGTGAGAGTTTGTATAAAGTTCTCCGTCAATGCGGTATCCCGGAATAGAAATCATGATAGTTGGGGGTAATTTTAAATATGCGGTTATACAATTTTCAAGGTTAAATCGGAAATGATTGATGACATAAGTCTTTAGCTCTGACCTACAGTTACATTCTTTTTAGCCACAAGTATTATTAAGTAAGTGAAAATACATATCACGATCGAGTGTGGTTTTTACGGCAGTAAACTGGCTACTATTATATAGCTGAGCTAAATACATCCCTAAAGGGTCCTCCTAGATACTTTTTTTGTCGCTTATTTACTTATCTATATTTTAGTCTTCAAAAAATCAGAAGTCGCACTTTGCTATCCCCCCAGTGCCAAAATAAACGGGTGCGTGCAAATCAACAGCTAAAATCTAAAAAAATCATGCAGAATATAACTGCCTCAAATCCAGCTAATGCTACCGATCGCGCTTTTGGCACCGCAGACATTCAATTGCTGGTAGTGGATATAGACGGCACGATCGCAGGTTTGTCAAATACCATCCGAGAACCTGTCAAGCAGGCAATTTTGGCTGCCGAGTCGCGGGGAGTGAAAGTGGCCGTCGCTACAGGCAGGATGTACCGCTCAGCTTTGCGTTTTCACCGCGACATCGGCTCAACATTGCCACTGATTTGCTACCAGGGCGCGTGGATTCAAGATCACGCTACTCAAAAACGGCTGCGGCACTTGCCGCTGTCGAAACAAACTGCTCTGCAACTTTTAGATTATTTTGAAGAACCGCATTTGCGACCGCTACTTTCGATCCATTTCTACATTGAGGACCAACTTTACGTGCCGGAAATTACCGCAGCTACCGGAATTTATGCCGAACGATCGGGCATTGAACCAATGGTGATTAAAGATTTTCGGCGAGATCTTCCGGGGGAACCGACGAAAGTTTTGGCATTGTGCGAGAATCCGGGGGTACTCGACGGCTTGCTGAGCAGTATGCGGCAGCGCTACACGCCTGCAGAGCTTTATTTGACTCGATCCGTTGCTACTTTTTTTGAAGCTACGCATCCTTTGGCGAATAAGGGAGATGCGGTGCAGTATTTAGCGGAGGAACTTTTGGGTTTGCAGGCGGCGAATGTGATGGCGATCGGCGACAATTTTAATGATGTAGAAATGATTGCCTATGCGGGTGTGGGCGTGGCGATGGGCAATGCTCCTGATGGCGTGAAGGCTGCTGCTGATTGGGTGGCGCCGGATGTGGAGGAAGATGGGGTGGCGGCTGCGATCGAACAATTTGTTTTGGGCGATCGTTGATATTTGTAGCACCAATACCGCAGGGGCGGGTTTGCCAACATCTGGAAAAAATCTAGATCGACCCGCCCCGACCCAGCGACAATTTATTATTATATAACTGTCTAGTTTTGACTTCTATGCAATCAAATTTTGATGATCTAAAAAGATCCACATTTTCGGATTTTTCCCGCTCAAGTGGAGTCAATTACTTTTTTTGCAAGATCAGAATATTTATTTAACGAACCGCGAAGACGCTAAGAACACGAAGGAAGAATTGAAGAAAGCCGGGCGGGCTTACAGATCTTCTGGATGTGAATTATAGATAATTTAAAACTCTTAAAAATGCCTTGCAACAGAAAAAGCACCGACGACTGGCCGTGTTTCGTCTCGGTGCTTCTTCTGGTTCGCTCCTCACACGTCCATCAATATAGCTGACTCAGTAAATTGTGTCAATACTTTTTCCAAAAATTGTTTTTTGAGTCGGCTGCTGCCGGAGTGTCGGTGCGGAGGAGCGAGGCAAAACTATTGCACTGCAAGGGTTTGACTCGATCGCCCAAGGGTTGCCTCAAGCAGAAAAAATTTTACTTCACTTCCAGCAGCCAGTCCAAAATCAGAGCGTTGACTTCACTCGGCCGCTCGTCGTGGGGACAGTGGCCTGTGTTGGGAATTGAAACAAATTTGACTGGTTTATCGTTGGCGGCCAATTGTTGATAAATCTGGCTGCCGGCGATGGGCGTCCAGGGGTCGTCTGCGCCCCAAAGTACCAATAACGGACGATCGACTTTGGGCAGCAGTTCTGAGGGTTGAGGGCCTGGAGGGGCTGTGAGAATCGAGGCAAACACTTGTTGAGCTCCGGGCTCGCAGGATGGGGCGTGCAGGAGTTCTACGAGTTCGTCAGTGATGGCTTCGCGGTTCCCGTAGACTTGGCGCAGAGTGTTGCGGATGCGGTGTTTTTGGCGGATGTTGTTGAACATAAAGGGGCCGATCAGGGGCGATCGAACTAATTTAGTAAAAGTCCCCATCACTACTCGCAGCGGGAAATTGAGTTCGTCCGGCCGGTGGTTGAGCCCGCCGGCACAGTTGATTAAGACTCCACCTGCTGATATTTCTGGATGGTTGGCGACTACCATCAAACTCAGCAAAGCGCCGATCGAATTCCCGACAAATACCGCCGGTTCCTGTACCAGATCCGCCCAGAAATCAGTCAGCAATTCTTCCCACAATTCCAGAGTGTAATCTAGGGTTGGTTTGGCAGAAGCACCGAATCCCAGCAAGTCTAGAGCAAATACGCGATAGCCGCCGGCTGCGAGTACGGGGATATTTTGCCGCCAATGTCCGATCGAAGCGCCAAATCCGTGAATCAAGATCAGAGGGCGGCCGGTTCCTTGGACGGTATATTGGATTTTGTGACCTTTCCAAGTCCAAATTAGCTTTTCAAAACTTGTTGCAGATACTAGCTGTTGTGCTGTCACGGCTCTAAATGTAAATTTTCATTAACTTCTTTCATCATAGCAGCACAATCCCTCTACGGGCGGCGCCGGAGCAACGCCGCACACAAACTTTCAACTCTTGAGAAGGATGGAAGATATCAGGTTAAATAAATAAACATACTTCCTTCTTTCTACCCCTTTTTCCTTCTTCCTTCTTCCGACGGACATCGGACTGACATCCGTTACATCTTGTACAGTGCTCGTTGCCGAACTTCTTTCTTCCCTATTCCGAATTTTTACTTTTTTCCTAGCAACCAATAAGTCATCATATCCCCCTTACCTTTTACCGGAATCACGCCTCGCCTCTCAAACAAATACTTATCTTTCAAAAGCTCATAAGTAACATCAGTAACTTGAATGCTGCCTGCAAAACCCGTAGCTTCCATCCTCGCCGCCACATTCACCGTATCTCCCCACAAATCATACGTAAACTTGCTCACACCAATTACTCCCGCAACCACCGGCCCGGAATTGATGCCAACCCGAATTGCAAGTTTTTCCCCTGTCTCGGCGCACAACTTTGCTATTTTTGCCTGCATTCCCAGGGCCATTTGGGCGATCGCCTCGGCGTGATCCTGTCTCGGCGTAGGCAATCCCCCGACTACCATGTAAGCATCGCCAATAGTCTTAATTTTCTCCACACCGTACTTTTCAGCTAACTGGTCGAAGTGCGAAAAAATTACGTTCAAGCGCTTGACCAACTCGGTGGGAGACATTCTAGCAGACAACTCAGTAAAGCCAACAATATCAGCAAACAAAACACTTACTTGGGCAAAACTGTCGGCAATCGTGCTTTGCTCTGCCTTCAAGCGTTCTGCGATTGGTTTGGGTAAAATATTTAACAGCAACTTCTCGCTTTGCTCTTGTTGAACTTTTAGCGCTTCTTGCGCTAATTTGCGCTCTGTAATGTCAGAAACAGTACCCTCATAGTAGAGCAGCTCACCTTTGGAATCTCGAACAGCCCGAACATTTTCTGACACCCAAATCCGACGCCCGTCTTTGCGACATACCATAGATTCAAACCCCGAAACGGCATTTTCAGTATCCATAGCAGCCACAAATTCGCGGCGGCGTTCCGGGTCAACATACAGTTGCTGAGCAATATTGTTAATCTCGGACATCAGTTCTTCTGGCGAGTCGTAACCGTACAATTTTGCCAAAGCTGGATTAGCGCTGAGATAGCCTCCTGAAGGCGTGCTTTGAAAAATGCCTTCCATCGCATTTTCTACAATGCTGTGATATTTTTCTTGAGCGATACGCAGCAATTCTTCTGCTTGTTTGCGCTGAATTAAAGAACCTAATTGAGTGCCTACCGCATTAAAAACGTCTATAAATCGTGCGTCTTTCCCCTCCGACGAAATTTTAAAGAAAACTAGCACTGCCAATACTTCATCGCCTACCAAAATCGGCACGCCAAAACCAGCTTTGAATCCGAGTTCGAGTGCTATTTTACTTCGGAGAAAATGCGGGTAGCCCTTGGAAATATCTTCTACCCATTCCGGTTGCTTGGATGCCCAAACTCGTCCCGGCAGCCCTATATTCATGGCAAATGTTAGTTGTTCGCTTTGCTTGCGGAACGCATCCATCCTCGCGTTGCTCGCATACCAGCCCCTGGCAGATTGCAGCACAATTCCTTCTGCATTGGGAATCCAAGCTTCTCCTACATCCCATCCGATTGTTTCGCCCACTTGGTGCAAAATTACTTCTAAAGCTGAGTGAAAGTCTACAGCTTCGCCGATCGCCCGCGTAGTTTCCAGCAAAAACCGGATTGATTCTTCAGCCCGCTGCCGTTCTGCTATTTCTTCCTGCAATCTAGAATTGCGATCGTGCAGTTCCCTAGCTTGCAGTTGCAGTTTGGATTGCAGCGAACGAAGGGAAAGTTGGTTTTGGACGCGGGCTAAGACTTCTTCTACTTGAAACGGTTTAGTAATATAATCCACTCCTCCTACTTGAAAAGCTTTAACTTTTTCCAGCACGTCATCTAGCGCACTAATAAAAATTACCGGAATATCTTTAGTTTTTTCGCTTAACTTTAACTGCTCACAAACTTCATACCCGTTCATTTGCGGCATATTAATATCTAGTAAAATTAGATCCGGAGGAGATATTTGTGCTCCTTGCAGAGCCAAGTGTCCGTTAATAGCCTTCCTGACATGATACCCGTAAGATGTCAGCATAGTGGATAAAAGTCGCAAATTATCCGGCATATCGTCAACGATCAGAATGTCTTTAGGAGTCGCTGGTAATCGATGGTCGTTCATCATCATATAATTGAGTTAAATCGATAATGATATCTATCCGAAAATTATCGACTAAATCTGTTAAAGCGTTAGCGAGATTTGCCTCAGTTTCGGGAATTTCCTTGATCAGTTCGAGGATGCGGTTGTCGTCTACACAAAGTGCTGCTCGGTGCAGCTCGACCACCCAGTCTGTGGGCATTACACTCAAATCCTCGGTGGTCAAACTTTTAAGCAGCGTCGGTGTTGAAAAAGAAGTAGATAAGTTTTCTTTCTCATAAATATAACGCAGGTTGAGGTGATGCGCTATCTTTTCAAATAGTACCTCTTCCCGAAACGGTTTACATATCAAATCGTTACAACCTGCCGACAAAATTATTTGTCGCTGCTCGTCAAAAGCACTGGCAGTCAAAGCAATAATTATTGTTTCTTTACCTTCTATAGTTTTCTTAATCTGTCTTGTCGCTTCATACCCATCCATCACAGGCATCAGCATATCCATTAATATCAAGTGCGGCTTCCAAGTTGAATGCAAAGCAATTGCTTCTTGCCCGTTAATTGCTTCCATAACTTCAAATCCCAGGGGTACCAGCAGCTTAAGCAGCAGTTGGCGATTTTCCGTTACATCTTCAACTATTAATATCCGATAAGTTTCTTGTCCCGCTTCTAAAGAAATAACTTGTTTAATCGGCGGTTTTTCTTGTTCATCACTTTCTGTTACTAGGTTTACCCAGATATTAAAACTGAAAATTGTGCCTTGGTCTAGTTTACTTTCAACAGCAATATCACCTCCCATAATTTGGACAAACTGTTGGCTGATGGGCAACCCCAGACCAGTTCCCTGCATGGATTTTCGACCCGTTTCGGTTTGTAAAAATGGCTTAAATAATGTGGAAATTTCTGAGGGAGAAATGCCGGGGCCCGTGTCGGCAATTTCAAAATACAATTGGGATTTGTTTTCTTCGGTGGCGTCTTGTTCAGCTTGGCTGCTGACGCGCAAAGTAACGGTTCCCTGCTGAGTAAATTTAATCGCATTGCCGAGTAGGTTAATTAAAACTTGCCGCAATTTAGCTTCGTCTGTTTGAATGTACTGCGGCAAATCCTCGGCATTTTCAAAGATGAGGTGCAAACCTTTGGAGTTGGCTTTTAGTTGCAGCATTTCTTTGAGACTGTTGAGAAGGTTGTAGAGATTGAAGCGGCTGGGGTTGATGGTAATTTGACCTGCTTCTATTTTGGACATTGACAAAACATCATTGATGAGTTCTAGCAAATGTTCGCCACTGCGGTTAATAATTTCTATGTATTCTTTTTGTTCTTCTGTGATAGAACTATTGCGCGCCATGACTTGGGAAAAACCGAGAATGGCGTTGAGGGGTGTGCGGAGTTCGTGGCTCATGGAAGCTAGAAATTGGCTTTTGGCGCGGTTGGCAACTTCGGCGTTTTCTTTGGATTTAATCAGTTCCATCGACTGCCTTTGAGTGCGGGCGAGCAATTCCGCTTGCTGTAATGCTACTCCTAGCTGAGTACCTACATCAACTGCAACGTTGATTTCAGCTTCACTCCACTGGCGGGGAGCCGAGTTTTGATAGGATGCTAGTAATCCCCAGAGCTTTTTGCCGGAAAATATTGGTACAATAATGTAGGATTTAGCTTGAAATTTTTCTAGCAATTGGATGTAACAATTATCGAAACCTTGCTTGTAAATATCTGGAACACAAAGGTAAGTCTTACCTCTGCTGTATGCTCCGCCTTGGGTTTGTTGCAAATAGGTATCGTGGACTTCTGGTGAGATACTATCTAATTTTTGGACGAGGCAAAGTTCACTATCTAAAGCGCCTTCAGTAAGGTTAGAATCGGTATCTTGTGCTTGGATGAAAGAAACCCACTTGCGGTCAAGGGATTCGGCTACAAATTCGCCACTCCAGTCTGGATTGAAACGGTAAATAGCGACTCGATCGCACTTCATGGTTTGGCGCAATTCTCTGGTTGTAGCGTGAAAAATTTCTCGGATATCTAAAGTTTGCCGCATTCTTTCAATAATGCGGGCGATCGCCCTTTGTCGTAAAGCACTTTCTTGCAGTTCGGTTTCTGCCTGCTTGCGTTCGGTAATATCTACAGCCATTAAAGCAATGCCGATCGCTGTACCGTTATCGTCAATTAGGTGAGTATTGTACCACTCGCAGATGATAATTCTGCCGTCTTTGGTCAGATTTTCGGTAGTGCCGCTGGATTTGGCATTCAAGTCATGATTGAAAATATCAGATAATTGCGGGTGGTAGCTTTCAGGTAAGATCAAATCCGAGGCGACTCGACCGATCGCTTCTTGCTCACTGTAGCCAAAAATAGCCACGGCTGCGGGATTCCAAGTGATAATTTCTAAATTTAGGTTTAACTCGATAATTGCGATCGGCGTTTGCTGCAATAAAAATGAGATTCTTTGTTGGGATGCTAGCAGTTTTTCTTGGGCTAATTTGCGGTCTGTAATGTCATTAGCAGTGCCGAGAATTTGTTTGGGTTTACCATCGGCTGTTCTGAGAAATACTGTATCCCAACTGTGCATCCACCGCCATTCACCGTTTTTGTGTTTCATGCGGTATTGACATTCAATAACCTCACCGTCTTTGGCTTCATCTACTTTTTGGATGCTGTCAAAAAACTTTGGCAAATCGTCGGAGTGGAGCAGAATTGGCATCATTGCTGTACCCATATCTTGTATTTCTTGGGCTGTGTATCCGAGTAGCGTCGAAATTTGTCGGTTGGTATAAACATTCCGCTGTTCAATTACATCGTAAACGTACAATAGGTTGGGATTGGAATCGGCGATCGCTTGAATGAAGTGCTGGCTCTCTCTGAGTGCGGATTCTGTTTGTTTGCGAACGCTAATATCTCTGGCTACGATAATTACTGAATCTGGAGTAAGCGGAGAAACTTTAGCGTCGAGGCAAACTTCACGATCTCCGACTTTAAAGCTATATTCTACATTGATGCTTTGCTTGGTTTTTAGAGCTTGTTGGATGGCATTTAATACTAAATCTGCTACAGGTTCCGGCAAGACTTCATGGGCGGTTTTGTTAATCATCTCGCTGGGAGGTTTCACCAAATTTGTTGATGCTGTCGGAGCGATTTTGATACAGCGCCCTTCTGCATTTCTCACTAAAACTGTGTCAGTCATGGCCGCAAAAATCGCCCGCAATTCAGTTTCAGATTCTTGCAGAGCTTGCTCGGCGCGGACGCGGGTGCGAATTTCTGCTTGCAGCACTTTATTTTGCCGATCGAGCTGCTGAATTCGGTTTTTTTCTCGTTCGATCAGTTTGGCTTGAGCGATAGCGAGCCCTACTTGAGCCGCCACAGCTTCTAATAAGTCGATTTCCTCGGAAGTCCATTCCCGGTAACGATCGCACTGGTGCAAACCGATAGCGCCGTTTGCCCTGCCTTGGTAGGAAGTGCGAATTGCCAACATCGATTTTAACCCAACCTTCTGGCAAATAGGTTGAACAGCTTTCAACAGAGGGTCTGAATAAACATTGTTGGAGGCGATCGCCCGATCTTGTATCATCATTTGTATGACGTGAGGATTGCCCCAAATTGGAACAGGTACGTTCCGAATAGATTCGCAATCGGGTTCTAGATACTCGGCCGCCAGAGGAATAGTGACTTGGGGAGTAGTAACGTAAGTATGAATCAAACAGCGATTGACGCAGAATGCCAGACCGATTTGAGTTGCAGCTATTTGAAATATTTGTTCTGGCTGCAAGCTTGAGCGAATTTCTTGAGTTATTTTTGCAATCAGCAATTCTCGCTGAACTTGCCGCTCTAAAGCAGCTTTAGCTCCAGCAATTTCTATTTCTGCGTGCTTGCGATCGCTGATATCATAAAGTACCCCATACCAAACAATATCGCCATTATCGCGCATTTCTGGCCGAGAATTAGATTGCAGCCATTTGAGTTTACCCGACGGTGTAATAATCCGCCATTCACAGGCAAAAGGTTCTAAATTTTGGGCGCTAGTAGTAATTTGTTTGACTAGATATTCTTGGTCATCTGGATGATTTTGATCGAAGCACAAGTAAGGATTTTTTAATAGTTCCTCACTCTCTAATTCGTAAACCTCTCGACAAGCATAACTAATATATTCAAACTTGAAACTCCCCTGGGATTTCTTTATAAATTGATAAAGAACTCCCGGTATATTGACCGCCAATTTCTGCAACCGCGCTTTACTTTCCCGGAGTGATTCTTCTGTCCGCTTGCGAAATTCTACCTCTTGTTGCAGTTGAGCATTCTGCTGTTTTAATTGTTTTGATAACTGTTGTATAGTCAATTGACTTTCGATACGCACTAAAACTTCTTCCACTTGAAAAGGCTTAGTAATGTAGTCAACACCGCCGACTTCAAAAGCTTTGACTTTGTGAAAAGTTTCATCAAAAACACTCAAGAAAATAACCGGGATTTCCCTCGTTCTCTCGTTGGATTTCAGTCGAGTACAGACTTCATATCCGTTCATTTTGGGCATAGCAATATCTAGCAAAATTAAGTCGGGGAGAACAGTAAAATTAGCATTGACCGCCATTTCTCCCGAAATCGCCCGCTGAACTTTATATCCTTCTTTCGTCAATATGTTTGACATAAAACGCAGGTTGTGGGGCTGATCGTCAATAATTAAAATGTGAATAGTTTCTTTGTTAAATATCATCTTTTGTCCGATTATTGTGAATTTTTTAGTGCAAGCAGCAGATTGATGATTTAATGAATTTAGCGATTACTTCCATCATCATATAATTATTCTTTCAAACATTTTAAAAATCCGCAAATAGAGGATTAATTTTAGATATTAACTAATCAACTAACGCACATTCTATTTTTTAAGCTAATTGGTTGCTTGTCTTAAGGTTTCTCCTCAAATTAACCGTATTTAACCATATCTTATTGCCCAAACAAATCCCATTATTTGATATCCTAATTAACTTTGCAGAACAACAATCCTCGCTGAGGCACTCCAAATCAAAGCAACCGGGTTTTTTATTTTTGTTCAATGGCTGGGACAAAATATTTTCGTAGAACC
The DNA here is from genome assembly GCF_036701435.1 of Microcoleus sp. Pol12A5. NCBI lineage: Bacteria > Bacillati > Cyanobacteriota > Cyanophyceae > Oscillatoriales > Microcoleaceae > Microcoleus > Microcoleus sp. Pol12A5. The sequence goes on along the minus strand of NZ_JAUBQU010000028.1, from coordinate 16,856 downwards.
CGGTTGATACGCCCAAAACAGTTTTTTACTTGACCTTAGCATTAAAACTCCCAGGAGGATAACGCAAGTTTATGGATATTCTGTTAACACATTCAAAGGGTTTTAGCAGAGATACACACCTGGACATAGTGCGAGGCGAAGAAACCGTTTTTTTTACTCTTGTCGCTGCAACAAAGTCTAGCGGTGAAAAACCTCGGTTTTGACGCACCCGCCCCTCAGCCTTAAGATATTTACTAGGTAACTAAGAGTATATAGCAATCCTCAATTATTTGTTAATTTCTTACTCCCGATCGGGTTCGGAGAGGGTTGCGGGTAGGGTAAAAATTTACGACTCCTGCAAGGATTGCTATAGATTCATCCACTCGCCTCCAAAGCCTACGAAACAAACTCTTTTTTAGGTCTTTTCTATGCCAGCAATTCCTTAAGTTTAGCAAAATTTTGCTGACTAAAGTAAATTTTAATTTCTAGTTCTTGGTCAGCCTCCCATAATAGCAGCATATTATCTTCGCCCAAGGCGATTTCTGGATTATTTAATTCAAGTGTTTGATATTTAACTTCGGAAATTCCAACACGAATTACAAGTTCCGCTTCCAACTGAGGATAGATGTACAATTGCTGTTGCAAGTTGTCAAGTTCTAGTTTGTCAACAGTGTTGTTACGTTGGACTGGAGAATCGGGCTTGTACCAATAGAGAGTTTCCTCTCGAATTTCGGGATTGACTATCACAAATGTTTCGTCAAAACGCTGGGGGTGCCAGTGAATTTCGCTCAGACCGCCGATTTGCGGAATCAGTCGCTCTACCCAGCTAATTTCTTTACCGTTGAGGTTTCCCCACCACTCACTGATATTATGGAGATTGTCAGCATTTTCGGGGTGGCTGCTACCGGACTGCCAGACTGTTTTTAGTTGTTGCATATACAGGTTCTCCAGCGAATTTAAATTTGAGATTGCAGGCTTTCAATTGGAGATTCATTCGTTATACAATAATTTTAATGGACTTACCAATTATTTACCACGAAGATTACATTGCACCTCTGCCACCGAATCACCGCTTCCCGATGGCCAAGTTTCGGATGCTTTACCAGATGCTGCTCGCGGACGGGGTAGCAGAGGAATCGCAATTTCACGCTCCCGAACTTCCCCCTCAAGAATGGATTGAATTAGTCCACGACCACTCGTATGTTCAAGCTTACTGCAACGGGACGCTCGATAACAAAGCGACTCGGCGAATTGGTCTGCCTTGGAGTCGCGCCCTTGCTAATCGCACTTGCACTGCGGTTGCAGGAACTGTACTAACTGCCAAGCTCGCTTTAGACTGCGGTTTGGCTTGCAATACTGCGGGCGGAACTCATCACGCCTTCCCGGCTTTTGGGTCGGGTTTTTGTATTTTTAATGATTTGGCGATCGCCTCTCGCGTCTTGCAAAAAAATGGTTTAGTTCGCAAAGTTTTAATTGTCGATTTAGATGTCCACCAAGGAGACGGAACCGCTGTAATATTCCAAGATGACAGCAGCGTTTTTACTTTCTCGATGCACTGCGAAGTCAATTTTCCCGGCACTAAACAAAAGGGCGATTTAGATGTACCTTTGCCTGCCGGTATGGAGGACGACGAATATTTACAAACATTGGATAAATTTTTACCAGATTTGCTCTCAAGTGTCAAGCCTGATTTAGTTTTGTACGATGCTGGAGTAGACCCTCATCACGGTGACAAACTGGGAAAATTAGCTTTAACTGATACGGGCTTATTTCGCCGGGAAATGCAAGTTTTGATGGCGTGTTTGGCTGGTGGCTATCCCGTTGCGTGCGTGATTGGCGGGGGCTATTCCGATGACGCTAAGGGGTTAGTTTACCGGCATTCGCTGCTGCACCGAGCCGCCAGTCAAGCCTACAGGCAGTATCGACTTTGATCGAGAGTGGCCAGATTTCCGAAATATGGCCGAAAAAACAGTCTCCCTCACCCAAACAAATAAAAATACTATTAGCGATCGCTCCAGCTTGCCAGATGGGTACAACTTGAGCTAAAAAGTTGTTAAACAAACAACGGTACTTATGTCGAAGGCCAGCGAGTCCAATCACCCCTATCCACTGCTGGTTGTCATTGTTAACTACCGAACCTCTAGTTTGACAATTGACTGCTTGCGCTCTCTAGTTAGCGAAGTTCAATCGCTGCCCGGTATGCGAGTTGTAGTTGGCGACAATGCTTCAGGCGATCGCTCAGTCGAAGAAATTAGTAGTGCGATCGCCTCAGAAGGCTGGAATGAATGGGCATCCTTCGTTCCCCTAGACCGTAACGGCGGATTTGCCTTCGGCAACAACGCCCTGATCCGTCCCGCCCTCCAATCCACCAATCCCCCCCCTTACTTCCTGCTGCTCAACCCCGACACCATAGTTCGCCCCGGTGCCTTAAAAACCCTCGTCGATTTCATGGACACTCATCCGGAAGCCGGCATCGCCGGCAGCCGCTTGGAAGACCCCGACGGCACGCCCCAGGAGTCAGCTTTTCGGTTTCACAACATTTTGACCGAACTCGATTTTGGTTGGCGGACAGGCTTTATATCTAAGTTATTAGCCAACTGGGTCGCAGCGCCTCCCATTTCCCAAGAAACCTGTCAAACTGATTGGGTAGCTGGAGCCAGCATGATCGTCCGTCGCGAAGTATTTGAAAAGATTGGCTTGATGGATGAAGCTTATTTCATGTACTGCGAAGAAATGGACTTTTGCTTGCAAGCGAACAAAGCTGGCTGGAGTTGCTGGTACGTACCCGAAAGTCGCGTTGTCCACTTAGTCGGGCAAAGCTCAGGCGTCACTGACACCAAAAAGCCCGCCAAGAGGCTGCCTACCTATTGGTTTGATTCACGGCGTAGGTACTTTATCAAAAACTACGGCTTGGTTTACACAGCATTAACTGATGTATCCTGGGCTTCTGGTTTTGCAGCCTGGAGGGTGCGCCGCGTACTTCAAGGCAAACCCGATGGCGATCCACCACAATTACTGAGGGATTTTGTATTAAATAGTGTATTTTTTAAGGGGGGTAAGATTCAAAAATCCAAAAACTTTTAAAGGGAGTTGGTAAATCGGTCAAAGCCAACTAAACTAGGTTGACCTAGGCAAGCAAAATATTTTATGATGCAGCCGAGAAATTAGTATTATCGAGCGATAAAACCGGATTGATCCTTCCTCAAAAACCTGATAGACCCATTAATATCGTCGGCATCTAGCAATAGAGTAAACAAGCAATAGTGTCAATTAGAGCTTATGGTAACTGAGCAAAACTTAATCACCAGTGAAAATCAAGTAGAAGACCCCGCCCTGGGACTGTGGCAGCAAATTAAAGAAGACTGGATTGCTCATGGTCGAGATTGGACAAAACCGGGATTTCGCGCCGTAGCAGTGCAGCGTTTTGGCGTCTGGAGAATGCAAATAGAACCGAAATTACTTCGGGCACCTTTGAGCATTCTTTATCGCTCCCTCTACCGAAAAGTCCGCAATAGTTACGGGATAGACTTGCCTTACACTGTGAAGCTCGGTCGTCGCGTGGTGATCGAACATCAAAACGCTATTATTATTCACGGATATTGTACGATCGGCGACGACTGCATTATCCGCCAAGGTGTAACTTTGGGAAACCGCTATTTGGACAAACCGCTAGAATCCCCTCAATTGGGCGATCGGGTTAACGTCGGCGCTGGTGCAAAAATCCTCGGCAAGGTCAACCTAGGAGACGACGTAAATATTGGTGCCAATGCTGTAGTTTTATCAGATATTCCAGCCGGTCAAACTGCCGTTGGTATCCCTGCCAAAATTATCAAATCCCGACCTGCTGAAAACAACGCTTAAATCATTTTCTTCATTATGGCTTATGCTATAACTCTGCGGAGATTCAATAAATCTTCCTAGTCAAGTTAGAGATTCATCTTAAGATAAACCGCACAAATAGGCACAATTGTCTACATCATCAAAAAATTGCACAAACAATGGTTGAGTCAATCACTAAGTCAATCATTTCTGCTACAGAACCAGACTGGAGCCGCGAAAAACTTAGCAAGTGGTGGGAACCCAGTCGCCAACTGCTCAAATCTATCCGCAACTATCAAAAGTGGCAGCAGCAGGGTGGAATTGGAGGATATATTTTATGCCGTTGGAACGTGATCCAGCATCGATTTTGGAGCGTTGTCACTGCAACAGACATCCCTTTGAACTGCCAAATACAAGGAGGACTGCTGCTGACTCATCCTAATGGCGTTGTCATTCATCCCAGTGCTTCCATTGGCCCTAACTGTCTGATTCTTCAGCAGGTGACAATTGTTGCTGATGTCAAAATCGGCGGTCATGTCGATATTGGTGCAGGAGCTAAAATTATTCGCTCCGTAACGATCGGCGATCATGCTTTGATTGGTGCTAATGCTGTGGTGATTTGTGATGTGCCACCGGGTGCAACCGCAGTGGGAATTCCCGCAAAAATCATCGAAAAAAAAAACCAGGAAGTCTGAAAAATAATTTCTAGAAGTCGCAGAAAAATTATGAAATTAGCTGGACTTTTATTAAAATATAAAACGAACTACTCAGTAGTCGCTTTCAAGAGGTAAAACTTGAAATAAATTGGATTATTTGCTAACAGCTAGGATTTGGGATTTAAAATTAAATAAAAAACCTGTGGCTTTCAGTCGCGGGAGCGTCCAAAAGCTCAAGTTTTCTCCCTCACTTTTCAAGCTGGTTTCAATTTTTCGAGTACCAAATCAGCGCGCCGCCGTGCCACTTTTTCCCACGTAAATTCCTGTGCCCGCTCGCGGGCAGATTTACTCATCCGAAGCCGCAAATCGGCACAACCAGCTAACTGTTGCAAGCCTGTCACTAGCGCTTCTTCATCATAGGGCGAAACAATTATGCCATCTTTGCCATCTCGGACAACGCCACCCGCTCCCATAGGTGAAGTTAAAACTGGCAAACCGTTAGCCATCGCTTCATAAGTAACGAGCGGGCTGCCTTCTTCCAAACTGGGAAAGGCAAAAAAGTCAGCTTCGCGATAAGCAAGGGCAATATCCCTAGTGTAATCCCTATGAATTACATCTGAGCGTGCTAAAATGCTGCTGCAAGTTTCAGCAATTGCTGGCTCCATACTTCCGCAAAGCATTAGTCTGCCTTTAATTCCTGCTTTTTCCCAAGCCCGCAACAGTAAATGAGCTCCTTTTCTGACGCAAACGCTGCCCGCAAAGATAACAGTAATCGTGTTTGATACTGGCTTGTCGCTCACAAAAGGCGGGAAGCGCTTGGGAGACCACCCGTAACTGGTAAGGATCAGTTTATGTTCGGGAACTCCCGCTCCCATAAAAGATTTTTTCACCTCGGGGCTCGGACAAAAGATGAAATCAGCCAAACTAATTTGTTCATCCTCTTCCTGAATGGTATCGGTAGTAATTGGGTGTTGGGGATCGATTCCCAAGCGATGGTAAGCATCATCAATAATAAATTTAGCCGGCTTTGTATAGCAGTTGATCCGCTCCAAAAGAATGGGTGTGCTTTCCTGTTTAACTTTCCTAAAGGTTTCGATCGAAGTGTTAGGCCACAAGTAAATTGCATCAAAATCCTTAACATCTCTGAGGAAAAGCTTTTCTGTACAATTTCTAGGTCTGTCAGCGCTGCGGTAATATAGCCATTTGAAGTATCTGGGTACAGCTTCAACAAGATTCGGTCTGCGACATGAGGGATCGCAATTCGGAACAATCATGCGGACTTTAAAGTCAGGGTAATTCCACTGTTCGCAGAGTGAAAAAAATGTATGGCTGGCTCCCAGGTTCGTACAGTAAAGTGCGAAGAAAGAACTTAAATTTAGCATTGTTAACTAAGCTCTACTCAACATGATCTGTGTGGCTCTTACTACAGAATAGGTTAGAGGCAGTTTAACACTAAAAACCGCAGATTAAGGTAAGTTAACAATATAAAGATATTGTAAACTTACCTTAAGTGTCACTAAAATATTAAAATAGCAACTCGCGAGTCGAATTCAAGAGGTAAAGGTTGAAACAAATGGGATTAGTGGCGATCGGACGAAATGAAGGGCAGCGCCTCCGCCAATGCCTAGTCTCCGCCACAGACAAAGTTGCCCGCGTCGTCTATGTCGATTCCGGCTCAACAGACGGTAGCCTAGAGTTAGCCCGATCGATTGGAGCCGATACAGTAGAACTAGACTTATCTATACCGTTTACCGCAGCACGTGCCAGAAACGAAGGCTTTGCCCGCTTGCTGGAATTAGGGCCAGACATCGAATTTGTCCAATTTGTGGACGGTGACTGCGAAGTAGTTGATGGATGGATCGATCGAGCCTACAGCGAACTCGTAGCCAAACCAGACGTAGCAGCAGTATGCGGGCGCAGGCGTGAACGATACCCCGAAGCAAGCATCTACAACCAATTGTGCGACATCGAGTGGGATACGCCCATCGGCGAAACCAAAGCCTGCGGTGGCGACTCCATGATGCGCGTAGCAGCATTTGAGCAAGTCGAAGGTTTCAATCCCACACTAATAGCCGGCGAAGAACCCGAACTGTGCTTGCGGCTGCGCCAAAAAGGTTGGAAAATTCTTCGTTTAGACGCAGAAATGACCCTGCACGATGCGCAAATGACGAGTTTCGCACAGTGGTGGAAGCGGGCTCAAAGAGCGGGTCACGCCTATGCCGAAGGCTCCTGGCTCCACGGCAGTGAACCAGAGCGCCATTGGGTTAAAGAAACACGCAGCACATGGTTTTGGGGCTTAGTCTTGCCAGCCCTAGCCTTGGCAATGACATGGCCGACAAAAGGCTGGAGCTTGTTACTATTGAGTGGCTACCCCTTAGCAACCTATCGCACCTATAACTATTATATAAAGCATCGGTACCTCACAACTAAAGAGGCAGCCATCTACGCTTTGTCATGTGTATTAGCCAAATTTCCCCAGCTACAAGGTCAAATCCAGTTTCACCAGCGCCGATTGCTGGGGCAGCAGAGCAAGCTAATCGAATACAAAACCACCAAGTCTATTAATTCAGCCAGCTAGAATTACAGCTAACATCCCAGAAAGTCCACCCCTGAGTAGTAAACAAATGAGCGATCAAAAATTAAAAGTTTTACTAATTGTAGAGCAGTGCAATCCTGACTGGGCATCAGTACCTTTGGTGGGCTACAACTTTTTTCAACAAATAAACAATTTAGTTGATGCAACACTCGTTACCCATATTAGAAATAAACCAGCTCTTGAAAAACATCCAGAATACGAAAAAATATTCTACCTTGAGGAAGGAAAGTTAACCAAACAATATTATAAGATAGTTGAAAAAATTACCGCCAACGGGCGCGTAAATTGGCCTCTTTATAATGCATTGAGTTACCCAATTTATGAAGAATTCAATCAACAAGTATATCAAAAATTTAAAGGAAAAATCCTCAACGGAGATTATGACATAGTTCATGCAATTACCCCGATGATGCCGCGGTATCCGTTTAAGGTAGTCAGTGTGTGCCAGCAGACTCCTTTTATTCTAGGACCTGTGAATGGGGGCATACCCTTTCCACCAGGTTTTCAAGAAACTGCCAGACAAGAATTTGCTCAATTCAACTTTTTGAGAGCAGTTGGTCGAGCATTAATTCCAGGTTATGTAGAAACTTACAAAAAAGCAGACAAAATCTTAGCAGGTTCAACCTATACTTTAAATATGCTCAAGGATTTGTTTGCAATCCCCGATCAAAGAATTGCTTTGTTCTACGAAAATGGCATTTCGGAGAAATTTTTAAATCCGACAAATATCATTGATAAAGATGTCAGCCAGATCAATTTGCTTTTTGTGGGTCGATTAGTTCCTTACAAATGCGCCGATATTGTCATTGAGTCTATTGGGAAATTAGATCAGGCAATTCAAAATAAAATACGCTTAACCATAGTAGGAGAGGGTTCAGAAAGAAATAACTTGGAAAACAGAGTTAAGGAACTTAATTTAGGGGAAATAATCAGCTTTGCGGGATGGGTAAATCAACAAGAAACTCTGGATTACTACAGGAAAGCAGATATTTTTTGCTTCCCTTCGATCCGAGAGTTCGGCGGCGCAGTGGTAATGGAAGCTATGGCTTGTGGGCTTCCCTGCATCGTTGCCAATAATGGCGGTATTGGTGAATACGTGAATGAAGAAACTGGTTTTAAGATAGAGCCGATTTCTAGAGAGTATCTCACCAAGGAGTTGACAAGTAAAATTAAGCTGTTGGTCGAAGACGATCGTCTGCGGGAACGTATGTCAGCTAAGGCGATCGAAAAAGCCAGAGAATTTGCGTGGGAAAGCAAAGCCATAAAAATCGTCGAGATTTACGAAAAAATGCTCGGTGAGAAAAGTGTTAGTGCATAGACATAGTAGAACGGTATTGTTTAGTTAAAAAATAGAAAGCAGGTACGAAATGAAGGCAAAAATTGGATACTTTATTCCACAATTTCCAGGCCAAACACACATATTTTTGTGGCGGGAGCGACAATTTCTTGCAGATCTGGGAATTGAAACAGATTTAGTATCAACTCAACCGCCCCCCAGAGCGATCGCTTCTCACGTATGGGCAGAAGAAGCTCAAAAAAATACTGTTTATCTATTTCCCTTTGCTGCGAAAGATTTTATTAACTCATTCCTAGAGCTTCTCAAAGCTGGTCCCGGTGCATGGTGGCAATGCCTTGCAGTTATTGCCAAAGCGAGTGGCACATCCTTATCTGAAAAGGTGCGACTCTTGGCATGGATTTTTGTGGCTGGCAAACTAGCAGGGTTAACAAAAACAAAAGGTTGGTCTCACATCCACGTTCATTCCTGTGCCAATGCCGCCAATATAGCCTTATTTAACTCAATTCTTACAGGCTGTACTTACAGTATGACTCTTCACGGACCTACTCTAGAAGTGTACGGGTCAAATCAGGAACAAAAATGGAAAAATGCTGCTTTTGTGATCGTGATATCTCAACTGCTTCTCAATGATGTCAAAAATAAATTAGCGAACTTTCTTCCCAAACAATTAGCTGTTGCTCCAATGGGAGTTAATTTTGCAGAAATTAAACGCAGCAGCCCTTACACGCCTTGGCAAGAAGGAAGTCCGTGCAAGATTTTTGCTTGCGGTCGCCTCAACCCGGTGAAAGGTCACAAATACTTGGTTGAGGCGGTAGAATTGCTGCGAAATCGGGGATTTGACGTGAGGCTGCAAATTGCAGGCGAGGATGAACAAGGGGGCAGCGGATATCACCAAGAGCTACAAAAAATGATTGAAGATAAATCGATGTCCGAATGCGTGGAGCTACTTGGGGCTGTTTCGGAACAGGCAATTCGCCAAGGTCTAGAAGCAGCTCACGTTTTCGCTTTGGCAAGTTTGAATGAAGGAGTTCCGGTTGCTGTGATGGAAGCAATGGCGATGGAGGTTCCGGCGGTAGTTACTAATGTAGGCGGAACTTCTGAGCTAGTAGATGACGGCGTGGATGCTGTATTAGTCCAATCAGAAAAACCCGAAGAAATGGCAGATGCGATCGCCAATCTCCTCCAAAATCCAGAACTTGCTCTGAGTATCAGTCAGGAAGCTCGCAAAAAAATCATCGCCAAATTTAGCCACGGCCGCAGTGCAGAAACTTTAGCTCAGTGCTTGGAAAAACTTGGAATAACTAACCCGTCGTAGTGATTCCAAAGAAGAAATTTAATCCCAGAGTACATAAATCTCGTTGAGTCCCATACAAGTTATGCGAATTGTAATTGGTGCTCAGAACGCCTTAACTAAATTCGGCGGCGAGTCATTGCTGCCACTCAACTACTTTTGGATACTTCGATCGCGCCAAATAGAGACATTGTTAGTGGCGCACGCCCGCACCCAAACAGAACTCACAGAGCTGTTTCCACAAGAGCGCGATCGGATGCACTTTGTACCAGACACTTGGCTGCACCGGCTGCTTAACAATTGCGGGCGATTTATCCCTGAAAGAGTGAATGACTTTTCTTTTGGGCTTCTCACTCACTTGTACACCCAATTGCTACAGCGTCGTATTCTCCGGCGGCTGGTGAGCGAACACCAGATTGATGTTGTACGCTAACCGAAACCAGTCTCTGCAACAGTTCCTTCGTTGATGTTCGGATTGGGGGTGCCGGTAGTTATCGGTCCGATGAACACGTCGGTTAAATTTCCTCTGGCTTTTCGATCGCGCCAAAATCCTACCATTGATATTTTAATCGAGATCGGTCACCAGTGCGTCGATTTCTGCAATCGTCTGTCTTTTTCCCGGTAAAATCAAAGCCAAGACGCTGTTAGGGGGCACGATCGCACAAAGCAGGCACTTGCATCTGGGGTGCAGGGTAAAATTATTGAACTTGTGGAAAGCGGCGTGGATGTCTCGGTGTGGCGATCGGACTTTAGCTTATCAAGAGCAGCGACCGGGCAGGTTCATTTTATTTTTTTAGGCAGGCCGATCGACTGGAAAGCTGTAGATTTGCTGCTGGAAGCCTTCGCGCCCGTCGCCGCTCAAACCGATGCAGTCTTGGAAATCATCGGTGATGGGTACATCCGAGGGGAACTTGAAGCTCAAACAGCTCGTTTAGGCATCGACCGCAGCGTTGTATTTAGTGGGTGGCTGTCTCAGAAGGAGTGCGCTCTCAAAATGCAAGAAGCTGATGCAATGGTTTTCCCCAGTTTGCGGGAATGCGGCGGGGCAGTGGTGATGGAGGCAATGGCAGTAGGCTTGCCAGTCATAGCAACGAACTGGGGCGGCCCGGTAGATTATCTGAATTCCACTTGCGGTATTTTAGTAGAACCCACTTCTAAAGAAGGATTTGTCCAGGGACTGACAGATGCGATCCTCAATCTGGCTCATTCACCAGAATAGTCGCAGAGTATCGGTTGTGCGGGAGGGGAACGAGTCCGGCAGCATTTTGATTGGGAACGCAAAGTCGATCGAATACTTGAATTTATCAACAAACGATCGACGATTGCCCGAAGCATTAAGTAGCCGACCATTAAAGCATAAAGCAGCAGCTTTCACGTGGAGAGCTGCTGCTTGGGGGTGCTAAAAAAGTATGTGGCGGCCCAAAGACCCCCCTCTACATCCTAGCGATCGAAAAACGGGTTAACCCGTTTTTTGGTTAACCCGCGAGCTTGGAAACCTGCAGATCAATTAGTTTTGCACTACCAGCTTAACGTTGGCATTTTGCAAACCGCGCTGCTTGACTGCGGCCAAGGTCTTGTTAACTGCGTACTTCTGGTTGATGGAGTTGATTAACTCAGTTTGATTGTGTTTTTTGGCGACGCCCCAGAGGTCCGCAATCAGGTCAAAGGAACCATCGCTATTGCGAGACCAACCGAGGTCATATTCGCCTTCGAGAATCGCTACGATGTCGGAGCGAACGCGCTGACCGTTATAGCCACGAACATCAGCTTCTGACTTGACTGAAATGCCCAAGTCGCGCAGTGAAGCTTTCAGGATTTCGGCATCGGTGATTTTGGTACGCAGAGTGCTAAAGTGAGACATTGGATTTCCTCCTAATAAAACTGAGAGAGAAACAACAACGGTCTGGATTTAACGGTGCCGCTGGGCGGCTCTTCAATCGAACTGCTAGCTGTTGCTAGCCTTTGCTCCTGTTTGGACCAGGAGAAAGCTTTTAGAATTCCATTCGCTGGTATTCAGCGACGGAAGACGCAGCGGGCCGTGCACGCTGTCTAGCCCAATCTCTAAGGGCGGTGACCTGTTCGGTCATTGTTTTAGACAGTGGCATTGTAGATTTAATGGCCGCGATGATGTCTAGCTGCGTAAACTCTCGATCTTGAGCGAAGGCTTCGTACATTGCGGCTACTAGCGCTTGCTCAATCTCTGCACCTGAAAAGCCCTCGGAAACATTGGAAAGTTGCTCTAAATCGAAGCGAGTAATTTCCCGACGCCGCTTTGACAGGTGAATCTTAAATATATCTTGGCGTTCTTCTTTGGTTGGCAGATCCACAAAGAAGAGTTCGTCGAATCGGCCTTTCCTCAAGAATTCTCCCGGCAACCGCTCGATTCGGTTGGCTGTTGCCATTACGAAGACAGGGGAAGTCTTTTCTTGCATCCAAGTGAGGAAGGAACCGAAAATCCGGCTGGAGGTGCCTCCGTCTGAGTCGGCCGAACCAGTGCCTCCTGCAAAGGCTTTGTCTAGTTCGTCGATGAATAGGAGGGCTGGAGAGATGGATTCTGCGGTTTTGAGGGCATTGCGGAGGTTGGCTTCCGATCGACCCACCATCGAGCCGTCGTAGACTCTACCCATATCTAGCCTCAGCAGGGGCAGTCCCCAGAGGCGGGATGTGGTCTTGGCAATCAGCGATTTTCCGCATCCGGGTACGCCGAGAATTAACATCCCTTTTGGTTGGGGCAGACCGTATTCTCTAGCCCTTTCTGTAAAGGCGTTGGAACGCTGTCTCAGCCACCGCTTCAGCTCTTCTAAACCGCCGACTGCATCCAGGGTTTCGTCTTCTTCAATAAACTCTAGAATGCCGTTGCGCCGAATTAATTGCTTTTTCTCCGAAAGAACTATGTCTACTTCTTCTTCTGTGAGGCGCCCAGTCGAAACTTGGGCTTTGCGATAAACTTTTTCAGCTTCGTCCTTGGTCAATCCCAAGGCTGCTTTTAAAAGTTTTTCTCGCGCTTCTGTGGTAATGCGTCGCGATTTGGTTTGCTCCAACTGACCAGACAATACTTGGTTTAGTTCTTTCATGTCTGGCAACGCGAAGTCTAATACCACTACTTCCTTTTCTAGCTCGATCGGAATTTGCTGCAAAGGAGACATCAGTATAATTGTCTTTTGCGTTCCTTTGAAGTTGGCGATCGCATCGCGCAACCACCTCGTTACCGGAGGAGAATCTATAAAAGGATGCAAATCTTTGAAAATGTAGATGCTAGCGTTACTGTTGGGTTCTCGCTGCCTGATCACCCATTCAATTGCTGCCTCTGGCGAGACCGTGTTGTGTTGGGTGGTGGTGCGGGGTTGACCATACTCCACAATGCCGTGAGTTACAGTCCAGATAAATACTCGTCGCTGTGGTTTGGCTTGAGCTATTGTCGAAATTGCTTGCTCACACCGCTCTTCCTCGGATGTCACGAGGTAGATCAGAGGATATTGAGCTTGGATTAGAATACTGATCTCTTCTTGCATAGTCCTCGACCCACTAGAGACGGTGCTATCTTTGCTGAATCTCAATGCTGCCCTTCGCCCTCTTACTGAAAATTTCAGTTTTAGCTTTTTGGGGAAGCAAGGCATTCTTAGCAGGGAACCAATTCTTCCTCTCCCGGTTTGGCCGTGCTGGCACTGACGCCCGACACCTGCTTTACTGGAAGATCCTGTTCAGCCAATACGCTCGGCTGACTTGTTACGGATGCCAGTTCTCCATCTCGCATTACTACTGAACCCGTGCATTCTGGACAGTTGTATACCCGATGGGTTTGTCCGTAGGAGGCTTCTACTTCGTCAACCAGTTCGGGATTTCCTAGGTAGAAGACAATTGCCCTTTCTGCAATTGATGACATCGGTTCAGTTTCGACTGCGGCTCGGATTTTGAGCTGGCGATGCAGTTCTGGTGGAAGATACAATGTAACTTTTTGCTTTTCTTGCATATGACAGTGAATTGACTTACCCGGGTATGTATATCAGATTAGCCGCTTAATTCTTTGCTGTCAAGCCTCTATGCAGCTTTAGCGTCATCTTGTAATATTTCGTTACCTTTGAGGGGACTCTGGGCATTTTAACAACGAAAAACTTAGGGGTGTAGCTGATGAGGCCGAGGTGCAGTGGCAGGTAGGGGTAGCGTCAAGGACGATCGACCAACTATAAATATGAACAATAGATATATAGGAGTACGGCCAACAAATCCTTTGAGCCGCCCTCTGGGGTAAGGTGCGCCATAAACACCCAGCCCGCTCATGAGGTTACTAACTTTGGGCGTTTTTATTTTGAAACCAAACTCCCCCAAACAGTTTTTATAGCTTTAATCGTGCAAAATCCGAACGTGAAATAACCGTTTTCGGCTTTTGATCCGCCTCAGATTTAACACGCCTTGACAGCGCTAGCGCTCAGCACCCTACCGTTAGACTTTTGGGATGACATTGTGTAAGCTGTTACGCACTTAATTTTTTTTGCCCAAATGCTCGCTACAAGGACTCTAGGCTGCAAAATATTAAATTTAGATGGGTGTCAGCTTATCTTTAATAGGGCAGTGCTGGGTAATATATACTTGGATGCGGACCCGCTAACCTGAAATTTTTAATTTTAGATATCAAAGAACTGACTGATGGATTTAGACCAACAGATTCAAGCATTGATCGAAAAAGCTCCGCCCGACGGTTCGACGCCACAAATCTTAAAGGCGATCGCCCCGGCACTGGTGTTAATTGCGCAACAGCTACAGCACCTCGAATACTCGATCCTGCAAGCGGTAGACCAAAGTTGGGCGATCGTGGTTTTGAGCAATCTCAAGCAACCGGGACGGGAGAAGAGGGTGATTTATGCTTGGAACAGTCTTAAAGATGCGTCGCAGGCTGCGGCGGCTGGGGGCGATCGCCTCAGACCGGTACTTTTGCCTGTCACTCACATTTTATTTCAGATGATAGCTCTGGAAGGTCTTGACAGCATTGTTTTTTTTGAAAGTCCCGGAAATCAGGAAGTCGGGACGGAAATCCCTCGCGAGCAAGTACAGAGTTTAATTAATGTTTACTTGCAACAGTATCGATCGGCTCCACCGCCGGATATTGCCTAAACAATTTACTTCTCTATTAATTGGTAACAGGGCATTAGGCATGGGGAATTCCCCATTACCAATTCCCCATTACCAATAAAGTGTAACTTTTTAACCTCTAATAAAGCCTACTCAAAACGTATTCAGCCAAATCAATCAAAGCTTGACGGGACTCTGAATGGGGCAGCGCAGCTAAGTATTCGACGGCTTTCTGTGCGTGGTTTGTGGCTAGTTCTCGCGATCGCTCTATGCCTCTAGAATCTTCTACCAGTGCCAGGGCCTGCTCTAGATCTCCTTCTTGGGCAAATTCGCGTTCTATGAGAACTTCCAAGTAAGGTTTTTCTTCTAGGGCAAATAGTGCGGGTGCTGTCAGATTACCGCTTCTGAGATCCGAGCCTGCAGGTTTCCCCAAAGTTTCCGTTGAAGCGGTGAAATCTAATATATCATCTACTATTTGGAATGCCAAACCAATGTTCCGACCGTAGTTGTACAAATCGTCTGCTATTTCCGCTGAAACCTCGCTCAAACAGCCCGCTGCTTTGGAACTGTTGGCAATTAAAGACGCTGTTTTGTAATAACTTTTTTCTAGGTACGCTTCGATCGACAAGCTGGTGTCAAATCCATTTAGTCCCTGTTGAATTTCCCCCTCAGCTAAATCCATAATCACTTCTGAAAGCAGTTTTACTACTGGCAGGTTATCAAGATTTGCCAAATGCCAGGAAGATTGAGCAAACAGGAAGTCTCCCGCCAATACTGCCACTCGGTTGTTAAACCGACTGTGAACCGTAGGCACTCCCCGCCGCAGATCCGACTCGTCCACCACGTCATCGTGCACGAGACTAGCTGTGTGGATCATTTCCGTGATTTCAGCGAGGCGGCGGTGTTTTTCCGTGATTTCCCGATCGGGCATAGTCGCCTTGGCCATCAACAGAACGATTGCGGGTCTCACTCGTTTTCCCTTTGTGCCGAATAAGTATTCTGCAGCCGCGTACAAGATGGGATGACGGGCACCCACTAACTGTTTTAAGTTTTCTGTCAACAGTCGCAGGTCTTCTTCAACCGAGGAAAATAGGAGAGTGCTAGAGATCATGGATACGCCGACTCAAGCCGTAAAGTAACAAAATTTTACATATCATATCTTTATTTTAAGGTAATTCTCTGCAATAGAAAAGAAAAATCTAGGCGATCGGCAGTTATTTGTCATCTGCCACCCGATGGGAGTCACCCGCCTGCCAGAGGCGAGTCGCCGGCTGCCAGAGGGGTTGCCCCTATTGTATCGAATTGTTAAGGACACTGCCAAAAAATCTCTAAATCCCAGAAACCCTGTGTTATTATGGGTATTAAGGATTTAAACAATTCTATACATTAAGTACAGCCAGACTGGCAGGTAGCTTTTAGGTGCCTGTAAAAGTTTCGTAGAGCCAGCCTTGTTAGTCGATCGCAGCCAAAATTTCTGGTACAGATTTTTAGTTCCTCGCAGCTAAAATTTATCAGAAGTTAAGAGTAGCGCATCTTATGTGCACGGTAGCTCAAAGCAGCTCAAGTGGATGGTTTTAGGCTGTTTAAGCATCTGTAAAGCAGTAAATCATTATTGATGACCGGGAACGCCTAAAGGTTCCCGCAGGCTTGATATGGAAAAACAGCCTTCAGAACCAAGGCATGGTCTTGCGTGCTGACTTAATGTAGTAGGTCTTGAACTTGTCCTGCTCCTCCTCGTCCTTGACTTTTGGTTCTAATTATGATTTATCGCGATATTCCTCTAATTATTCCCATTCTGGCCGCCGGCTATGTAATGACTATTTATGTACTGCTGATGTTGGCCGAACGCAGCGCTAAAATAACTCGATTGGGCGAGTAGTGTACTGCTGGGCAGCCGAAGTCGGCAGTAGCGTCCTCGCTTCACCCTTGAGAATTCGGAATACTCCATAATAACCCTGCCTGGAATGCTTGCGCGCAAAGGCAGGGTTATTATTTACAATTACGGGCACCGCATTGCTAACAAGTTAGAAGGGAGTAGATTTTGTCAATACCTCTTAAGATAGAAATATTAGGGAATAATAATGATAATCAAATAGGGGAAAGGGTGAGAGAGTCCGCCTGTGGCGGACTCTCTCACCAGAGCACGATTAT
>NZ_JAUBQU010000296.1:0-1267 GCF_036701435.1 Microcoleus sp. Pol12A5 | reverse complement strand
ATCAACGTCTAAGCGAGTTAGGACTAATACCAGGAACCGCTTTTTATAGAAGCGGGGTTAAAGTTACTAAACAGAAAAATTTTGGCTTCTTTGATGTAGCAGGTTATTGGAAAAGAAAGTACAGAAATAACGGGACTTCCGAAGGGTGGTATTTGTTGACTAATGTAGGTAGTTTAAAATTGGCGACCGCCAGTTTTAAGTGTCGGAGTGGAATAGAGGCTATGTTTAAGGATTGTAAGACGGGAGGTTATAACGAAAGAAAATAGTCATGCCTGTTATGACCGCTTAAAATCCTTAGTCTTGTTAATAGCAATTGCCGACAGTTGTGCAATAATTAAAGGTTGTACAATCAAAGAGATGGGAATTCAAAAATATGTGGGTCGGGTGCAGAAATTAGGGCGCTCGGTACGTCGTCATAGCAACTTTTGGATAGGTTTATATGGTGAATGTTGGGTGACAGGAAGTGAAGTTTGCCAAGATTTAGTAACTGAATTAATGAGGATTAGAAGTAATAAGCGACCATTTTTTTAGAAGGGGATAAGGGCTAGAAGCTTGATTATATCTACTCTTTGACGGGGTTGTCACCCCGTCAGCCGCAGTGGTCAAGATCCTGTACTCTTATATTTGACGCTTCAATATTTCTCATCTCTTAAAAATACTGGATTTTACGATCGCAACTGCGGAATGTGGGTTATTGAGATCAAAATAATATTTTAGGGTATCAGGATACTGCTCTACATCTTCAAATAGGCGGAAAAATCCCTTGTTGGCACTATGCGAAAAAGCCCAGCTTAATACTAATATTTCCTGTAAATTTAACCCAGAAAAGCTCTTAATCGCGTTGGCTATATCAACTTGATTGCAATTTCCACTTTTAGTCCATAAATTTTCGTAAATGATCAGAGTTCTTGGAAGGAGGTGACGAGCTTCACGATCATAGTCTAATTGAGAAGCTCCGAATCTTATGAGAAAACCTTGTAGATTATCGCTGTCCTCTTGAAATGGGTCGGCAAGCCCCAAATACATATCAATAGCTTTCAGTAAATCATCTACAGTCATATCTTTATTGCGATAATCGTTAGAGCTTTCGATTAATCGCATGGACAAATAAGCTAGAACACCATCAAAAACTGGTATATCTTTGATAGTGTGTAATCATTTACCTGACTTAAATATTTCATAGGATAATTGGTAGTGCTTTTATGTAAAGGATAGAGGATAATAGCTCTATGCCAATCTTTTGAGGAGTCTCATGATGAAACCCTAT
>NZ_JAUBQU010000027.1:0-67058 GCF_036701435.1 Microcoleus sp. Pol12A5 | reverse complement strand
CCCAAATCCCTTCTCTTACTTGATGAATGAGAGGGAATTCTTATTTTCTTCTGCCTAGAGTGACAGAAGAGGGATATGAACAAGACTACACCACTAATTATCAACAGATTCACTCTGGAATTGATATTGGTACTGATGGTGTAGACAAATTACCCGTTTATTCGGTTACAGATGGAGTTGTTGTCGGCATTGAAAAGGGTTACAAGGGTGTAGGCGATCTAGTCATCATTAAAGAATTAAATACCGAGCGCTACTGGATGTATCTTCATGTAAATGTCGATCCATCACTTCGTGTTCTAGGTAGTATTCTTCCAGATGGTACTACCTCAAATGGTATTATCTCAGCAGGTAAAACCATTGCTAAAATTGCGCCTACATCCTACACAGGATTAGCTCCACATTTACACCTGACAGTCGCCAATAACTCACAGCCTACTTCTGTTCTAAATGCTTATGACGAGACAACGGTTCTAGGTAGAACTGTTAGCCCCTTACAGGCTTATTGGGAGTATAGGAATCGTTGATGACTGATTTTATTCTCTGCTTTTCAGGGGGGTAGGGAAGGTTTTTCGGGAGAGGCGATCGCCCATAATTCATCCCACGAGCGATCGCCCTTCTTTCATCCGCGTTAATCTGCGTCCATCTGCGGTTAAAAAAGAGCGATCGCCCTTTCTAATAATTCAGAAGGGCGATCGCTCGTTTTATGCTCAATCATGGCGATCGCCCCGCTCCCATTTGCTATAATCTCAAGTAGTATCTCATTTACCAACAGCCATCGACATGACCGATGAAGAACTCAAGCAACTAATAGAAAGCAACGCTAGGGCAACTCAAGCTATGTTAGATAACATGGCAGAAGCAAGACTCGAAAGACAGGAGCTTCGAGACGGAATGGTACAATTGCAAAATGCTGTCGTGCAATTGATTAACGTTCAGTCAGGAATTGCTAACTTGCTGACTTCTCTGGATGAAGATCGTCCAACGATGCTGAGAAAGCTAACCACAACTGAAAACAAACTGGATCGACTTCTAGGACAAGAAAATGCTCAGTAAGTAAAAGAGCGAGATTCGTTAGTCAACAAGAGCGATCGCCCTTCTTGCATCCGCGTTAATCTGCGTCCATCTGCGGTTTAAAAAGAGCGATCGCCCTTTCTAATAATTCAGAAAGGCGATCGCCCGTTTTATGCTCAATCATGGCGATCGCCCGTTTTATAATCAAAATGGCGATCGCTCAAAATCTTTCCCATTCACCACCAATGAATCCAGCCGCACAACAACTTCCAGATTTGACAGGACAAACCTTATCAGAAGCGATCACCATACTGGAGAGTTACGGCTTCCAATTTCAAACTAGCACAAAAGGTGGCTATCAAACCTTTGAACATCCAGACGGCAGTATCATTCATATTAGACCAAATGGTGAAATAGTCCGTACAGGGCCAAAGATACGCGGGACGGATGGCAAAACTTACCGTCGTAGATACAATCGAGATGGAAATCAAATAAAATTTGAACCAGGGGCTAAGACACATAATACCGGAGAAAAAGTGATTCTATGACAACCGCGATCGCACTCAACCTCAAAATCTTTTTAGAAGACTTAAAAAGTGCCGATTTAGTAGGAGTTTCACTCCGCCCTCAAAATCTTGGCTTGCGTTTAGACTTCACCTTTGGGCCCGAAGTGGGAGATGTAGCGATCGAGTTCGATCGCATTCTTCACCTAGTGATTTCTCGCCCCAGCAATTCCGATGATGAAAATTACTGTTTTTGGGTAGGAGAAGTCGAACTCAGAAAGCTTGAAAAAAATGCTGAAACTTTCTTATCTTCCCTGTCCTATCCTTTCAATTTTCCGGCTAATTTAGATTTATCTACTTTGAGTCATTTTCGGTTGGAAGGGGATATTTTTATTGAAATCATTTGCGAACACTATAAGATTTTTCAGGAAGTTAAAAATTAATGTCTATTTTTTAAGCTTTATGAATAAAAAGAGCGAGATCCCTTATCTTGAAGCCTTCCCAATTTTTTGAATATCTGTTTTTTTTCAATTGTCGTAATAACAGGCTTAATCATAGAAGCTTTTAAAAGCCCAGCCTATCGCCAATCTGTTATGACAATATCACCGACTTTTGGGCTACTGCTAACTTGGCTAGTTATACCCATAAGAATGCGATCGGGATATTCTGCATTATAAACGTCAGAACTAATCACAACTGCTGGACGTTTTTTATTGGTAGTTCTATCTGTAAAAGGAAACGGAACTAAAACCACATCACCAAAATTATAACTCGTCATACTCCGCGTCCTCTGGGTTATCCCAAATTTTAGCAAAAGCTGCTTCTGAGAGTTTAGTTGCAGTATAAACGAGAAGACGATCTTCACTTCGCGTTAAAATAAAATCGATAAAATCTTCTAATACCGTAATTTTATCGGGCGGTAAACTACGGATTTTTTCCATCAGCTTTGTTTCTGGGTTTTGGGCGACACTCATGTTATCTCTCACTTGTTAATTTTAACTTAGCATACATTGTAAAAATACTAGGAAACTTCAGGAAGTTATTTGGCTCACAAATTGTTTTTAGTAAGCCACTATTTATATGATAACATACATTGGTAAAAAGT
Source organism: Microcoleus sp. Pol12A5 (assembly GCF_036701435.1). NCBI lineage: Bacteria > Bacillati > Cyanobacteriota > Cyanophyceae > Oscillatoriales > Microcoleaceae > Microcoleus > Microcoleus sp. Pol12A5. The sequence continues at coordinate 64,439 of NZ_JAUBQU010000027.1, read as the reverse complement.
GCCCAAAAACTAGCAAGTTATTAATAACACCATATTCACCCCAAAACTATGAAAAAAATCATCATTGGCATCATGGGCCCTGGCGATAGTGCCACATCAACCGACTTAGAAAACGCCTATCAACTCGGACAACTCATCGCCGAAGCAGGATGGATATTGCTAACTGGCGGTAGAAATGTCGGCGTCATGGATGCCGCCAACACAGGAGCAAAATCAGCTAACGGTTTAACAGTCGGCATCCTTCCGGGGAATGACACTCGCGGCATTTCTGAAGCTGTAGATATTGCGATCGTCACCGATATGGGAAACGCCAGAAATAACATTAACGTTCTTTCTTCAGATGTAATAATTGCCTGCGGTATGGGCACGGGCACTGCTTCGGAAATGGCCCTCGCTCTGAAAGCTAACAAACAAGTTATATTGTTAAATCACAGCGCCGAAAGTCAACTTTTTTTTAAACGTTTAGCACAATTTAACATCTTTGTGGTAAACAATGCTGTAGAAGCTATGAATCAAGCTCGCGAAATCCTAGTAAATTCAAGATGAAATCCAAGATGAGAGTAAGCAAATTCAACTTTTGTGCGATCGGCATTTTCCTGACTTTGGGGATTTTCGTCACTACCAAAGCAGACGGAAGAATTGCACAGTTCAGTTTCAGCAACAAATCCACTCAAAAATTAGCACAAACCCTCCCTCCTCCTCCCCCTTTCGCACAGCCTGTTACCGAACAAGAAGCGCCACCTATTCACAGCGAATCCGTACCCGATCAAATCGCTTTAGCAACCCATTTGCAGACCATCAAAGCTAGAATGTACGGTGCTTACTGGTGTCCTCACTGTCACACCCAACAAGAACTTTTCGGCAAAGAAGCATTTACCGCAATTACTTACATAGAGTGCGACCCCAGAGGCAAAGATGCTCAACCGGATTTGTGCAAAGCTGCCAATATCAAAGCTTATCCCACCTGGGAAATTCGGGGGAAATATTACACGGGTAGGCAATCTTTGGAAAAACTGGCTATTTTATCTGGTTATAAAGGCAGCAGCAATTTTCTGTCACCAGTTCCCTCTCCTTAAAAAAATTTAACTGACAAAGCCAACATTCTTAGCGACAGTACCGAAACTCACCTAAATCAAATGATTTCGGATTTTAGTCGTTTTACCTCGCAAATCGACCTATGAAGCTCAACAAAAAACTCATCTGTAACTGGTAATTAAGATAAATTAGTCAGGATAAAAGCTTCCAGATTGAGCTGTTACAGTAATTTTAAATAGAGCGAGCGCATGATAATTCTGCGAGAACATCTCTCATAATTATCATGCACTCGCTAACTATTCATATCAAACAGCATCACAAAACGTGGCGCTCGATTTATTGCAAATTTTAATTATTTAGCATAAAATTAAGGAGGGGTAGAATCAACTATGAGATATCAACTTTTTTCTCCTAATAAACCAAAAAATATTGAGTGAGTTGCGAGCGCGATAAAATACTCAAAAACTCCATTTGTGAGTACCTCCATCATCTTTAATAGCACAAGATAATAGGAGTATAGAACTTTTAACATGAAACAGAATTTACTTACCCTAGCTTTAACTGCGATCGCCCTCGTAGGGCTGCCCAGTTGCAGTACGACGACCAGCACTGCCACCACGACAACAGCGCCCACGACTGCCGCAACGCAAACCCAAAGCTCGATTAAAGTTGGGGCGTCAAGCAGCACGTTGGGTCTTATGAAGGTGCTGCAAACGAACTACGAAGCTACCACAAAAAACGTCAAAATTACCAACCTAGAACCAGGGCAGTCCGAAAATATAATTGATGGGGTTAAACAGACATTAGTCGATGTAGGTGCAATATCGAGAACATTAAAGCCAGAAGAAAATGATGGCACTTTAGAGTCTCGTGATGTTGCCCACGATGCCCTTATAGTGGCCACTCATTCTAGCGTCACAGGGGTGAAAAACCTTACTACTGAAGACCTCAAAGGCATTTATAGTGGCACTATTACCAACTGGAAGGAACTCGGAGGAGCCGATGCTAAAATTGTACTGCTCGATCGCCCAGAAGATGAATCTGCCAAGCGGCTATTGCGGAAATATTACCTAGGAGCAGATTTAAAAAATTCATTAGAAGCAGTAGTCTTTCGGAAAGAAGGGGAATTGATCGACGCAATTCAAAGCACTCCTTACAGCATCGGTACCTTTTCCCTGGCTCACGCCATTTCCGAAAAACTACCTGTCAACCGGCTCAGCCTCAACGGGGTTGAACCAACACGAGAAAATGTCAAAGCGGGCAAGTATCCGATGGTTCGGACCATTTCAATTCTGTGGCACAAAAAACCTTCAGAGGCTACCCAAGCGCTAATTAAATACATCTCTAGTCCGCCCGGAATCAACGCGATGGAGGAGTCTGGCTTTATTTCCGTGAGCCAATCCGCCAAGGATTAAGAGCTATGGCCATCCAGTCCAGATACGCGCGGTTACCCGTTTCCGCCAAGTTGTTATCACCTCTGTTGTTGGCATTTCTGAGTCTATGGACTGTCGGAACCTTGGGTTTTGGTTATTTTGCCAGAAACAACTTAGAGCAAATGGGGCGAAGGGAGATCGTGGATCTGGCTAGTATGCTGCAGGAAACTCTAAAGCAAAGGCAAGAATCACTCCGTGTGAAAGCCCGTTCGGTGAGTGAAAATAATGATGTCATTACAGCAGTAATAAAGGGCGATCGCCCTTTATTACTGCGGACAGTATTACCAATCCAAGCTGGTTTTAAACTGGATTTGATCAGAATAGTTGACGCTGATGGTCAAGTCTTAGTATCTTCACAGTTGGGAGCAATAAGACAGGCGAGATTGCAGGATGGCTCTGTGAACCGTGCCGCCCGAACCGGACTAGAGTTACCGGGAGTTCTCCTGGCAGAAAACTGGGCTCCGGCTTCCATGATTGGGTTAATATCAATCAAATCATCTCAAAAGATCCTAGCTGGTTTGGTTGCGGGATTAGCCATGGACGACACAGCGCTCCAGTCGCTTCGCGGTGACACATCCATACATTTGGTGGCTTTTGACGGCGAGAAGGTAACGGCTGCTACTTTGCCACTTAACCGCGATCGGTCTTGGCAATTTCCCCAGCCAGACGAGTTGCCCACTAAGATCGGGATTGCTGGTGAAGCATACCTGATCAAAACAATCAAGCTACAAGGTTTCGATGGGGCAACTCTCAAAATTGCTGTACTGCATTCTGCCAAGGACATCGAGGAAGCACAACAGCGGTTGTGGTTTGTGGTGGGTAGCTTTGGGCTATTGGGAAGTGTCCTGATCGCAGTCGTTACGATCGGAGGTTTCCGTCTGACCCAAGCTCTAAGCCATCGCATTCAAAGACTGACTAAGGCAACCCAGGAATTAGCCAGAGGCAATTTAGCTATTGCTATTCCGGTTGATAGTCAGGATGAAGTGGGGCTTTTAGCTGAGGGATTTAAGAGTATGGCAGAGCAACTGATGGCTCGCGATCTGCAACTGAACAAACAGGTGCAACAACTAGAGAGTACCCTTGAAGAACTGCACCGCACCCAGAGTCAGATGGTGCATAACGAAAAAATGTCGGCACTGGGGCAAATGGTGGCGGGGATAGCGCACGAAATCAACAACCCGGTCAGCTTTATCTACGGCAACCTGTCTCATCTCAACGATCACATCCATGACTTGCTGCGATTACTAGATGCCTATCAAAAGCACTATCCCAACCCGTCCCCATCACTTCAATATGACCTAGACGATGTGGATCTAAACTTCCTACAAGAGGATCTCACTAAGATTCTTAAGTCGATGAAAATCGGCACCAGTCGCATTCGGGACATTGTGGTTTCGTTGCGTAGCTTTTCTCGTCTGGATCACTCCGAATTCAAGGCTGTCGATATCCATGAAGGCATTGACAACACCTTGATGATTTTAGAACATCGCCTTCAAGCCCAGCCAGAACGCCCAACCATTGAAGTAGTCAGACAATATGGCGAGTTACCGTTGGTAGAATGCTATGCAGGTCAACTTAATCAGGTGTTTATGAACTTGCTATCAAATGCGATCGATGCTTTGGAAGAGAGCAATGAAGGACGTAGTTTTCAGGATATTGTTGACCAACCGAATCGGATTTCGATTAAGACTACCAAAACAAAAAAACAGTGGGTGCAGATTGCGATCGCCGATAACGGTACGGGCATTCCAGAGAAAGCGCGATCGCGCCTATTCGATCCCTTCTTCACTACTAAACCCGTAGGCAAGGGGACAGGATTAGGCTTATCCATTAGCTATCAGGTGGTGAAGGAAAAGCACGGAGGAAAACTGTGGTATAATTCTACCCGGGGCAAAGGCACGAAGTTTGTGATTGAGATTCCCATAGAGCGGACTCAGCCAATAAATACTTGAGAATCGGTTTTCAGTTTTTCGACTTCTTGTCAACCGTCAATTGTCAACTGTTTTCTCACTAAAATACTCTTCAACAATTTTCAAAATCCGCGACGCTGCCAAACCGTCACCAAAGGGATTAATTGCCATTGCCATTGCGTTGTATGCTTCGGAATTCCTGAGCAATTCTGCCGCTGCTGTGAAAATTGTATCAGAATTCGTACCTACAAGTTTAGCTGTGCCTGCGGAAATTGCTTCTGGTCTTTCTGTGGTTTCTCGCAATACTAAAACTGGCTTGCCCAAACTCGGTGCTTCCTCTTGCAAGCCGCCGGAATCTGTGAGGATTAAATGACATCTCTGAATCGCTCCTACTAATTCTGCGTAATCTAAAGGTTCTGTTAAAAATACTCTTGGATGGTCGCCCAAAAGAGCTTGCAAAGGTTCTCTAACAGTGGGATTCCGGTGCAGGGGTAGCAGTAAAGCTGTGTCGGGAAATTTATCTAAGATTTGGAGAAAGGCGAGAGCAATTCCTTGTAAGGGTTCGCCCCAATTTTCGCGGCGGTGAACTGTTGCTAAGATAATTCGATATTTGCTCCAATCTAAATTGGGAATGTTGCATTCTGGTTCGCGTTTGGCGACAGAAAGCAAAGCATCGATTACTGTGTTGCCTGTACGGTGAATTTCTCCCAAAACGCCCGATCGCCCTAAATTCTCTTGGGCCAGCTCTGTCGGGGCAAAATGCAGCCGTGTGAGCTGAGATATCAACCGTCGGTTAGCCTCTTCGGGGTAAGGATTGAATACGTCATCTGTTCGCAATCCGGCTTCTACGTGACCTACGGGTATTTTCTGGTAAAATGCAGCCAAAGTAGCGGCAAATGCAGTCGTTGTATCCCCCTGAACTAAGACGATGTGGGGCTGCAATTCTTTAAACAATGCTTCCAAACCCTGCAAACTCCGGGAAGTAATATCCGTCAAGGTTTGCTGGTGCTGCATAATTGCTAAATCCCGATCGGCTTTTAGATCGAACATTTGCATTACTTGTTCGACCATTTCTCGGTGCTGACCGGTTAAAATTACTTGGGTGTCAAAGGTGGGAGAACTTTTGAACAGTTGAATTACTGGGGCTAGTTTAATCGCTTCCGGGCGAGTTCCTAAAACGATGCAAACGCGGTGAGTGGCTTCGGGCATGGTAAAATTGGGTAGTTGAGATTTGTGCCGCCTTTAAAGGCTGAAGATTTTATAGGTTTGAATCGTTGGTTAACAAAATTTATTTTTTTAGGAACCGCAGAGGGCGCATAGCGCGCCATGAAGAGAGATAGAAGGTGTTTTGTGTTGGGAGTTATATCGTTTCTGCTGGCACTGTTGGTACATTTTTATTGTTTAATTGTCATGCGTTATCGTTACATTCTATTTTACAAACCCTACGACGTTTTAACTCAATTCACTGACAACTCCAGCGAAACTAAACGCAGTACACTCAAAGACTATATTCCTATTCCTGACATTTATGCAGTAGGAAGGCTCGATCGCGATAGTGAAGGTTTGTTGCTGCTAACCGATGATGGACAAATGCAGCACCGCCTCAGTGACCCGAAATTCGCTCATCCCCGGACTTACTGGGTGCAAGTTGAACGAATTCCCGATGCAAGTGCGATCGCAGCTTTGCAGACAGGTGTCACAATTCAAGATTATCGGACTCGATCGGCAAAAGTGCAATTATTGTTAGAAGAACCGCTATTGCCGCCCCGCGAACCGCCGATTAGATTTCGCAAAAACGTGCCCACAGCTTGGCTGGAAATGACTCTCACAGAAGGCCGCAACCGCCAAGTGCGCCGGATGACCGCAGCAGTAGGGTTTCCGACGCTGCGGCTGGTCAGGTGCGCGATCGGGCATTTGCGTCTCGAAGACCTCAAACCCGGTGAATGGCGCGAACTAACTCAAGCCGATTTGAGATTTTAGATTGGGGAATTACAGTCAACCGCCTTGACATTTAGGACATTCTTGATATCTGAAACTATTACTGCGACTGCATTTCCTTTCTTCCTTCTTCCTTCTTCCTTCTTCCTTCTTCCTTCTTCCTTCTGCTTACTTTCGAGGGGGCAAAATAAAACTCTCGTTTCCATCCCGATCTTTTTGCACCTGAGCTCCCAACTTTACAAGAGCTTGCTTCGCCCTTTGACGCACCACCTTATCAGTTGTTTGAGCATAAACCGTACTCCAAGCAGTAAACCGCACCGGCACGCTATCGGGATCTCGGCGCAAATACTCAGCAGTTGCTCGAAACATCTGCGCCAATTTTTTCCCTTCCGGCGTTTTTTCCACCCAATCAGCGGCCATTTCGTGAGAGTTAATTGACTCTGGAATATCCCCCAACAGCAGCAACTCATCAAGACCTTTAGTTCGCCACACTATCCACGATTGGGAATGAAGTTGCGGCGAAACGGCAAGAGCCCTAGTACCGCGCTCTATAAAGTTAACAGCGGTTTCAGGCTTTCCTTGATAAAAAGAAATAGCTGTGGAAAGAAACAGGTAGATGTCAGCCCACCGCGGGTCGCGCTGCGTAACTATGTCAAAATAATCTTGGCTCAGATTGTAGCCCGTCACATCTCGGGCTTCGTCGTCGCCAAAATACTGCAAAAATTTTAGAAATGTCCAATCTGCAATTAAATTGTCAAATCCAAAACTAGGGATAGTTTTGACCATTTTTAGCCGCAGGGCTTCTTGCTGTGCTTCTTGCTGTGCGGCTTGCTTGAAACTGGCAGCAGACACTGCAGAGAGCGGCTTTTGCCCCTGAACGCGAACTGGGGACATTCCGCCCAACTCCCCGCTCGACTGCATGGCGACGACCCCCGCCAGCGCTGCTAGACCGATAGCTCCATTAACTAGCAGGCTCAACCACTTACGTGAAAATTGTTCGATTTTAGCTTCCACGGCACTTTATAAATCCAAGTTTTAAATTAAGTTTATTGAAAGAGAGTAATAATTGGTTGGCGATCGACTATGAATCTCGTTAAACTGTCCAAAGGGATAGTGGAGCCTCCACACAATAGTTTAAGTAGTAGTGTGAGATTTTTTAGCAATATAAAATCTCAAATCAAAAATCTAAAATCGAATTGAGCCAAATTCAATGAATCAAGCCCGCAGACGCTTTTCTAAATTACAGGCAGCCCTGTTCAGTGGGGCGATGGCAACAACCGCTTCGATATCTTTACTCGTTCCCGGCCTGAGTCAATCAGTCCGCGCCGAGCTTCAAGATAGCCCCAAAGCTGTCTTAGATGAAGCTTGGCAGATTGTGAACCGAGACTATGTTGATGGCAGCTTTAACAAGACTGACTGGCAATTGACCCGCCAAGAACTGTTGAGCAAAAACTATACCTCTCGCGAAGCAGCCTATACCGCTCTCCGTAAAGCTCTAGAGAAATTAAACGACCAGTACACGCGCTTCATGGACCCGAAGCAGTACGAAGCGCTGACGAATCAAACCTCTGGGGAACTGACAGGGGTGGGGATGAGGCTCGAAGAAGACGAGAAAACGAAAGTGATTACTGTAGTCGAGCCGATGGAAAATTCCCCCGCCCTGAAGGCCGGGATTTTAGCGGGCGATAGGATTTTGGTGATAGACGGCAAAACTACCAAAGGCATGACTGTCTCGGATGCGGCTCAGATAATTCGAGGCGATGAAGGCACAAAAGTCACGCTGCGGATTGCTCGTGAGGGTAAAAGCGAATTTGATGTAACTCTGACTAGGGCGAGAATAGAGGTAGCAGCGGTTCGCTACAGCCTCAAGAAAGAAGGCGGTCAGAATGTCGGTTACATCCGTTTGCAAGAGTTTAGCTCTCATGCCGGGGAACAAATGCAGGCGGCAATTAAAAAGCTCTCGGATCAGAAAGCTGATGCTTTTGTTTTAGATTTGCGGGGAAATCCCGGCGGGTTGCTGCGAGTGAGCATTGATATCGCTCGGATGTGGATGGATACAGGGGCGATCGTCCGTACAGTCGATCGCACGGGAGATTCTCAGGAAATGCGGGCCAACCGCACTGCAATCACTGACAAGCCTTTGGTGGTGCTCGTGGATGATAACTCGGCCAGCGCTAGCGAGATTTTGGCCGGTGCTCTGAAGGATAACAAGCGCGCAACTGTGATGGGCGGCCAAACTTTTGGCAAAGCTTTGGTGCAGTCGGTACATTCTTTGGCTGACGGTTCGGGATTGGCAGTGACGATCGCTCACTACTATACTCCCAACGGTACGGATATCAGCCACAAGGGGGTTACTCCCGATGTGAAAGTTGAAGTAACCGACGAACAAAAGCTGAAATTAGCTAACAAACCGATGTTGGTTGCGACTAAGGAGGATCCTTGCTACGCGCAGGCGATCGCTCTTTTGAAAACTACTGCTTCCTCGGCCCGTCCCGTTGCCGCTCATGAGGTTGTCGTTCCTCATAAGTAGTTGAAACCGTCAGTCCTTAAACAATTAGCTTTAAGATAAAACCCGCTCCGGCGGGTTTTGTTGTTGTAGTTTGATTGAGCCTCAGATTGCTAGAAAATGGTTTGTAATAACAGCCAACTATTTAATCCTACTATAATACTAGCCACTAACCAAGCTAAGGCTTTCAGCCAAAATGGATTTACAAAATCTCCCATTAAGTTGCGGTTTGAGGTAAACATTACCAAGGGAATTACTGCAAAGGGTAATTGCAAACTGAGAATCACTTGACTGAAAATCAGTAAATTAGTTGTACTACCTTCCCCAAACAAGATAATTACGCTCAAAGCCGGCACAATTGCAATCAGTCGAGTTAGCAAGCGCCGCAACCAAGGTCGCAGTCGAAAATTTAGAAACCCTTCCATCACAATCTGTCCTGCTAAAGTTGCTGTCAAGGTTGAGTTCTGCCCCGAAGCCAATAAAGCAAAGGCAAAAATTGCACTGGCAGAACCCACGCCCAGTACCGGAGAAAGCAGTTTGTAAGCATCTTGAATTTCTGCTACTGCTTGATAGCCGGAAAAATGAAAGCTGGCTGCAGACAAAATCAGAATAGCTGAATTAATAAACAAAGCTATTGACAGCGCTACTGTAGAATCAATTGTGCCAAATTTAATTGCTTCCCATTTTTTATCAGCCGTTTCTTCCCAAGAGCGAGTTTGCACGATCGACGAATGCAAGTAAAGATTGTGCGGCATCACAGTTGCCCCTAAAATACCAACCGCAATATAAAGCATTGCCTGATTTTGCAAACTCTCTAGGTTGGGAACATAACCGAGTAAAACTCCTCCGGCATCTGGTTTGGCAAAAATTATTTCTGCGATAAAGCAACCGCCAATAATTGCAATAATTGTAATCACTAAAGCTTCGATATAACGAAAGCCTTTTCCTTGTATAAATAACACCATTATCACATCTAGTGCAGTGAGGCACACTCCCCAAACTAAGGGAATGCCAAATAGCAATTGCAGTCCGATCGCACTACCAACAAGTTCAGCTAAATCGCAAGCAGAAATAGCAATTTCACAAAGTATCCACAGAAAAAAACTGACTCGCGGACTGAAATAATCTCGACAAGCTTGTGCCAAATCTCGTCCCGTTGCCACTCCCAAACGCACGCAGAGTGATTGCAGCAAAATTGCCATCAAATTAGATAGCAAAATCACACTTAATAGCGCATAGCCAAACTTTGCTCCCCCTGTTAAGTCAGTCGCCCAGTTTCCGGGGTCCATGTAACCCACTGAAACCAAATATCCAGGCCCTGCGTATGCCAGCATTTTACGCCAGAAACCTTTGCTGTTGGGAATGGGGATGCTGCGGTGGACTTCAGGAAGGCTGGGCCTATTGTCCGAGTCAGTCATTGGTTTTACCGTTCAATATTTTTCATATTTTTTTCATAATATGATAAATTCCGCTAAATTTGATCGGTCGTATAGCTCAAAATCCGCCGGAGTCACTGTATATATTAAGTTGTGTATATTTTGAGGTTGAACTGAGGTGCGCGCGATCGACTATGATGAGGTCGATCGGCAAAAATCACTCTTATCTGCGAATACTCTATTTCAAAACTCTAGTCGCATTGAAAATAGCTGCTAAAGCCACCCCAACATCGGCAAAAACTGCTTCCCACATTGTCGCTAACCCAAAAGCACCCAAAGCAATAAATATGCCTTTGACTAACATGGCAAAAATGATATTTTGCCAAACAATATTGTGAGTTTTTCGGGCAATTTTCATGGCTTCAGCCACCTTTGACGGTGCATCTGACATAATTACAACATCGGCAGTTTCGATCGCCGCATCGGAGCCCAAACCCCCCATCGCTATGCCCACATCAGCTCTAGCAAGCACGGGTGCATCATTAATTCCATCCCCGACAAAGACAATTTTATCGCCTTTTTTAGATTGACCGATCAATTTTTCGATTGCCTCGACTTTTCCTTCTGGTAATAACTCAGCTAAATAGGAATCTAAACCGAGATTTTTCGCAACACTATCGGCTACAGCTTGATTATCTCCTGTGAGCATCACGATTCGCTCAACACCAAGTTTCTTGAGGTCGCGAATAGCCTGTACTGCGTCTTCCTTCAGCTCGTCAGCAATCAAAATATACCCAGCATAGCGGTTGTCTACGGCTAAATGCACGATCGTACCTTCAGCATTGCAGACATCGTGAGCAATGTTTTTTCGGTGCAGCAAACGGTCATTTCCCGCCAGCACAGTTTGATTATTTAATTTTGCTCGGATGCCATGTCCCGCTATTTCTTCGTAATCTTTCACATCCGATGAATCTACTTTTCTGCCGTAAGCTTCCAGAATAGATTTCGCGACTGGGTGATTGGATTGAAATTCTACTTGAGCCGCTATTTCCATTAACTCTGTTTGGGAAAAACCATTCTGAGGCACAATTTGTGCTACTTGAAAAACTCCTTTTGTCAGAGTTCCTGTTTTGTCCAAAACAACAGTCTTGACTGCTGTCAGGGTATCTAGAAAAGTCGAGCCTTTAACCAAAATACCGCGCTTGGCTGCACCGCCAATTCCCCCAAAGTATCCCAGAGGAATGCTAATTACCAATCCGCAAGGACAGGAAATAACTAACAAGACAAGGGCGCGGTAAACCCATAAAAAGCGATCGGCATTAGTTGCTCCTGAAATGAACAAAGGCGGAATTAAAGCCACTGCTAGCGATGCAAATACGACAAAAGGCGTGTAATAACTGGCAAATTTGGTGATAAATTTCTCAGTTTCAGCTTTTTTGCTTCTGGCATTTTCTACTAATTCCAGAATTCGGGAGATTGAAGATTCGCCGAAGAGTTTGGTAACTTTGACAGTGAGAACTCCTGTCTGGTTAATTGTTCCTGCTAAAACTGTTTCTCCAACTTTCACCGTTCGAGGTACTGATTCTCCCGTGAGTGCAGATGTGTCAATCTGAGAGTTGCCGTCTATAATTTCACCGTCTAAAGGAATTTTTTCTCCCGGTTTGACAAGGATGATATCGCCGACGGCTACGGTTTCTGGCGAAACTTTTTTGATGTCGCCATTTGCCTTGAGGTTGGCGCTGTCTGGGCGAATTTCTAAAAGCGATTTGATCGATTGACGCGATCGCCCGATCGCAAATTCTTGAAAAAGTTCTCCGATTTTGAAAAACAACATCACCCCGACTGCTTCAGGGAGTTTGTGAATAGCGACAGCGCCGAGTGTTGCTATAGTCATTAAAAAATTTTCATCAAAAAATCGACCTCGCAGAATATTGCGACCCGCACTGGTTAAAACATTCCATCCGCTTAAAAGATAGGCTGGGAGGAAAACCAGATATTCACCTATAGAATAGGGCGTGTTGTGGAGTTGTTCTTCAAAAATTAAACCGCCGACAAATAGTACAACAACCAATATCACAGGAATCAATTCTTGATTGAGGTTGAAATCTCCGTTCCCGTGGTCGTGGTTGTGGTCGTGGCCGTGGCCGTGGTCGTCGTGGTTATGATTCTCATGACTGTGTTCGTGGTGGTCGTCGTAACTACAGCAGCCGGAATCGCTCGACTTGGCTTTTTGCATGGTTTTTCGTGGGTTTTGCTTATGCCTGATCGTATGAATAGATATTCATATTATAGGGTCAAAAATAAAATCTACTAGATTTTGAGTTAAAAATCTAGTAGATTTTATAAAAATATTGTTAAGTTGGTAGGAAACGTTATGAGGGATTAAGAGTAATAACTATTCTCAGTTTCCGATTGAGAAAGACAATGATTATCCATAGTCGTTAGTAATTAACTAATTAAGCCGCCGGATAAATTCTAAAGGCAAACCATCAGTATCGGCAATAAAAGCTACTTCGTAAACATTTTGCCCGATCGCCTGTTGAGTCGGTTCTAATAAAACTTTCAAAGCTTGAAACTGGTTTGGTTGGTCTTTAGCAGCTTCCTCAAACCGTTCTTTCAGAGACTGCAACCAACTAGGTAAGTCAGTTGTCGCGTCAGTTAAATCGAAAGATAAATGATAATATCCAACATAATGCTCGTCTCCAAAAGCATCCGGTGCGGGTTTTGGTTCCGGGATTTGAATTAGTTCGATGCGTCCGTTGAGACCTTCCATCCAACAGGCTAGGGTGTAACCTGTGGTAAAGCGATCGCTCACAGTAAATCCCAAATGTTCGTAAAAGGCGATCGCCCGGTGAATGTTAGCAGTGCGAATCGAGGCGTGGTGCATTCGATTTTAGATTTTAGATTTTAGATTTTAGATTTTAGAAGGGAAGTAGGAATTCCGGCTTGGGATTTTAGATTTTAGAGGGTAAATTCGTAATTCGGAATTAAAAACGGTCGCATCTTTAGCGCGAAAGCAATAGAGCCTTCTGCCCTCTTCCCTCTTCCTTCTTCCTTCTTCCTTCACTTATTCAAACAACCGAAAATAGGGATATCTAATCGGAACTCCCGGCTCTTTTTCCAAATCAAAATTAATCACTTCCCAGCAAGGGTCCTCTTGAGGATCGGGGCTAAAATCCACAGGCAAACCGTACAGCCTCGGCCGGGGCGATTCCGACTGACCGCGCCAAGGCGTGCTGCGTTCCAAATAAGCGCTGATTAAGTCTCGATAGCGTTGGGCAACGATCACGCGAGTTGCTCGGTAGCCTTGAGTATAAAGTCGATCGAGCGCCTCGTGAATTTCAAACCGAATCCCGTCCGGGTGGGTGTGCTGGCGATACCATTCACCCTCCCAGCGGCGCCAGTGCCGCCCAGACTGAAGGTGAACCAGTTCCCCCGTTTTTGGATCTGCCTCAAATGCCCCGTGACGCGGACACAAATAGGTATCCGTTAGCGTTAGAGCCGGAATTGTTTGGCGACAGTGGGGACACTGAATTTCCGGGCCAAACATCGGGTATTGCAAGGCAACTTCAATCATTTATTTGCGTCCCAGCATATTTTCTCTGCAAAAGTGCCAAATACTCTTATTATATCCCGTATCAACAACCAGCTAATCTGCTAGAAGTATAACGATCGACCAACAAATGAGCAATCTCAACGAACCTCTACCTGCACTTCCTTCCTATTGGCCCAGGCCAGATCTGTCCCAAGCGGCTTTTGTCGCTGAAGGCGCTGTTGTCATCGGCAGGGTAGAGGTGGCAGCGGGCGCTAGTATCTGGTACGGGGCGGTGGTGCGGGCGGATGTAGAGCGAATTGCGATCGGCTCAAGTACCAATATCCAAGATGGAGCAATTCTGCACGGCGATCCGGGGACGCCGACTGTTTTGGAAGATTTCGTGACAGTGGGGCACCGAGCCGTGATTCACTCAGCTTACATTGAACGGGGCTGCCTGATCGGGATTGGGGCGATCGTCCTCGATGGAGTCAGGGTGGGAACAGGCTCTATCGTCGGTGCAGGGGCTGTTGTCACCAAAGACGTTCCCCCTCACACGCTAGTTGCGGGAGTGCCTGCCAAACGCCTGCGGGATGTCTCTGAGGAAGAAGCTGCGGAGTTGGTGGAACACGCTAAGCGTTACGAAAAGTTGGCTTTGGTACACGCCGGGAAAGGTTCTGAGTTGGGATTTGGTTAGTTGATAGAATAAGATTTTTAGCAAAAAACTATTAGTTTCCAATGGCTTACACCGCGCCAAAAATCTTAACTTTTGAAACATTCCTCGATCGATATTGTGACAACTTCCGCTACGAACTCGCTGACGGAGAATTAGTTGACAGGGAACCCACAGGCCCGCACGAAACCGTCAGCGGTAAACTGGTAACTCAAATCGGCATCGCCATCGCAGCCGAAAAACTACCTTGGTTCATTCCGCGCACTTGTTTGATCCGTCCCTTCTCAGATGCAGCTACCGCCCGCCGTCCCGATATTGTCGTATTAGATGAAACTGCTATTGTCAGCGAACCTCTTTGGGAAAGAGAACCTGTGATTACGCTGGGGCGATCTATTAAATTGGTGGTAGAAGTAGTCAGCACTAACTGGGAAACAGATTACGCCCGCAAAGTTGAAGAATATGCTCTTTTAGGAATTCCCGAATATTGGATCGTTGATTATCGCGGATTGGGAGGCATGGCTTTTATCGGTAAACCAAAACAACCTACTATCACCGTTTGCCAACAGATTGACGAAGAGTACGTGCAGCAACAATTTCGCCTGGGCGATCGGATTATTTCTCCTCTGCTAAAGAACTTGCAACTTCGGTTAGATGATATTCTGCCCCGTTAGGGGAATCGCCCAAGCGATTTTAGATTTTAGATGGGAGAATTGATGAAGCCTGCGAACCTGAAACCAATTGCTTTAGACCAACAATCAACAGTCAACAATATTCGGAAAAATCGGGATTTGTTCGAGCGATAAAAGTTGAAAATCAAATAAAAAAAATTGTAAAGCTCGATCGAGCGCTAAGATTAATCACATGAATAACGATCGCACATCCAATCCAAACATTCCCCCACAGGCCTGGAAACGTCCCATCGGCCTCGGTTGGGAAAATCCCTATACAGTCCGCTACGCAAGCAATCTAGACGACGGGCCCTGGCACGGAATGCCTTTGGGCGGATTCGGTGCCGGCTGCATAGGGCGATCGCCCCGCGGCGACTTCAACCTCTGGCACATTGACGGCGGCGAGCACATTTTTCGCAGTTTGCCCGCTTGTCAGTTCAGCGTTTTTGAAGAAACTCAAGGCAAGAAACAAGCTTTTGCACTGTCCACTGAACCGCCTACAGATGGCAGTTTATCTAGTTGGAAATGGTATCCTTGCGAAGGAAGAAGGAAGAAGGAAGAAGGAAGAAGGGAAGAAGAAGAAAGAACCGGGGAAGAGTCTAATTCTTCGGGGAGTTATCATGCTTTGTATCCGCGCAGTTGGTTTGTTTACGAAAATGTTTTTCAGGCTCAATTAAGCTGCGAGCAATTTTCGCCAATTTTGCCGAACAATTATCAGGAAAGCAGTTACCCAGTCGCCATGTTTGAATGGGTGGCACACAATCCTACAGATGCGCCGATCACTCTCAGCATCATGCTGACTTGGGAGAATATTGTTGGTTGGTTTACTAATGCCAATAAGTCGCCTAAAGTGATGGTGCGAGATGATGGTAGTCCATTTTATGACTATCAACCCCGGTGGGGAGAAAGTGCCGGAAATTTGAATTTGTTGGTGGAAGATTTTCACCGGATAGGTTGCGTCATGACCCGGTTGACTGCTGAGGACGAACCGCAAGAAGGGGATGGACAATGGGCGATCGCCACTATTACTAATCCGGCGGTAGAAGTATTCTATCAAACTCGCTGGAACCCGGCGGGGAATGGCGACGATATTTGGCGCAACTTTTCTGCTGAAGGTTTCTTGTTGGATGACAAAGACGAGACAGCCGCAGCAGCAGGAGAACAGTTGGCTTGTGCGATCGCAGTTCGCTTTACTCTTCGACCGGGAAAAACTCGCAAAATTCCCTTTATTATAGCTTGGGATTTGCCCGTTACTGAGTTTGCATCGGGAGTTTGGTATTACCGCCGCTATACAGATTTCTTCGGCCGTAACGGCAAAAATGCTTGGCCGATTATTCGCACTGCAATGAAGCATTCTGATACTTGGCGCGAAAATATTGAAGCTTGGCAAAAACCGATTTTAGAACGGAAAGATTTGTCAGATAGTTTTAAAATGGCGCTGTTTAACGAGTTATACGCCCTGACTGACGGCGGTACTCTTTGGAGTGCGGCTGACGAACGCGATCCAAAGGGTCAATTTGCAGTTTTGGAGTGCATTGATTACCGCTGGTACGAAAGTTTGGACGTGCGGCTTTACGGTTCTTTTGCTTTGTTGATGCTGTGGCCTGATTTGGAAAAGTCGGTGGTTTTAGCGTTTGCTAGGGCAATTTCTGCGGGAGACGATACGCCGAGAATTATTGGCTGGAATCAAGCTTCTGCTATTAGAAAAGCTGTCGGGGCGACGCCCCACGATTTGGGTGCTCCTAACGAACACCCTTGGGAAAAAACGAATTATACTAGCTATCAAGATTGCAATTTGTGGAAGGATTTGCCTTGCGATTTTGTGTTGCAGGTTTATCGTGACTTTTTGTTGACTGGCGGCACCGATTGCGAGTTTTTGAAAGAGTGTTGGCCGGCAATTGTTGAGGCTTTGGCTTATCTGAAAACTTTTGATGAGGATGGGGACGGAATTCCCGAGAATTCTGGAGCACCCGATCAGACGTTTGATGATTGGCAAATGCGGGGGATAAGTGCGTATTGCGGCGGTTTGTGGTTGGCGGCGCTGGAGGCTGCGATCGCGATCGGCGAAATCTTGGAAGATGCAGCACCGGAGATAATTCCTAACCCTCAAGCAAAGATTGCATTATATCACAGTTGGCTGCTACAAGCAAGACCGAGCTATCAAGAAAAGCTGTGGAACGGTCAATATTACCGTTTGGACAGCGAGAGTAATTCCGAAGTGGTGATGGCTGACCAACTGTGCGGTCAATTTTACGCGAAACTGTTAGGATTGCCGGATATTGTGCCGCAGGAATGTGCAGTCAGCGCTTTAGAAACTGTGTACGATTCTTGCTTTTTGAAGTTCAACGATGGCGAGTTCGGTGCGGCAAATGGCGTGATGCTGAATGGTTCGCCGGAAAATCCGAATGCGACTCATCCTTTGGAAGTTTGGACGGGGATTAATTTTGGGCTGGCGGCTTTTTTGGTACAGATGGGGATGGAGGATAAAGCGTTTAAATTGACGGATGCAGTGGTGAAGCAGATTTATGAAAATGGCTTGCAGTTTCGCACGCCGGAAGCGATTACGGCGGGGGGGACTTTTCGGGCGAGTCACTATTTGCGGGCGATGGCAATTTGGGCAATTTACGGGGTGTTGACGAATTTTAAATAGGGAAAAAGGTATATTAGCTGGTGCATTCCACTAAACTTTTTAAAGTTTAATCCTTCCACCCAATTTTTAGCAAGGAAAACGGTTAATTTACCTATCAATAAAATTGACCGTAAAATTTTTTCGCGTTCGAGGAAGACATTAATGTTTCATTCTCAAATGTTAGCACAGCTAAAGTTTGAGCATGAAACAGCCGTGGGATGCGATGGAGAACGAACTCGGCTATAAATGAGGGAGACAAAGGGTATGAGGCAATTGTTGACACCAATGCAGTCCGCACCTTACCCGTATATAATTTGGAGCGATCGACAATTTCAAGATAAAATATAAAAATGTCAAATCCCTTACTTTCCCTCAACTACGAACCCGCCCTCGAATCTCTCGGTGGCGACTATTTTGATGAAGTCCCTGCTGCCGATTTTCCGCAGCACATTCTCCGCTTCCGCAATGACGAATTATTACGGAAATTGGGTTTAGACCCCGCACAAGTAACTGACCAACATTTTATCGAAGCGTTCGGCGAATTTCACTGCGTCCGTCCCTTTCTCGCACTCCGTTACCACGGCTATCAATTCAACGAATACAACCCGAATTTAGGCGACGGTAGAGGCTTTTTGTACGGCCAAGTTCGCGGCACTGACGGCAGACTTTACGACTTCGGCACTAAAGGTTCCGGCCGCACGCCCTACTCGCGGCACGCTGATGGTAGACTCACTCTCAAAGGGGG
Source organism: Microcoleus sp. Pol12A5 (assembly GCF_036701435.1). Lineage (NCBI taxonomy): Bacteria > Bacillati > Cyanobacteriota > Cyanophyceae > Oscillatoriales > Microcoleaceae > Microcoleus > Microcoleus sp. Pol12A5. The sequence continues at coordinate 45,994 of NZ_JAUBQU010000027.1, read as the reverse complement.
AGTTCGCGAAGTTTTAGCCGCCGAAGCTTTGCACCGGTTGGGAGTTCGGACATCTCGCTGTTTTAGTTTAGTTGAAACGGGCGAGGCTTTGTGGCGGGGTGATGAACCATCTCCGACGCGATCGTCCGTAATGGTGCGTTTTAGTCATTCTCACATTCGGTTTGGAACTTTTGAAAGATTGCACTATATCCGCCGCCCGGATTTAACTAAAAAACTTTTAGATTTTGTTATTGAATATTACTATCCAGAACTGCATTTAGAAGCAAGTAAAGCGGGTGTTTCGCCTGCTGAAAAATATGCGCTCTTCTATGCAGATTTAGTCAAGCGAGTAGCCGAATTAGTCGCTCAGTGGATGGCAGCAGGATTTTGCCACGCTGTGCTGAATACTGATAATATGTCGATTACTGGAGAAAGTTTCGATTACGGGCCTTTTGCTTTTATCCCAACGTACAAGCCGGAATTTACAGCAGCTTATTTTGACCATTACGGTCTGTATTGTTACGGCAATCAACCGTTTATTTGTAAGGGTAATTTAGAGAAGCTCCAGCAACCGCTAGCAGCCGCGATTTCTCAAGCTGATATGGATGCTGCTTTGGAAAAGTTTGGCGAGTATTATAATGCAGCTTATCGGCAGTTGATGCTAAATAGATTGGGATTTGAGGATTTGCCAGAGGCGGAAGGAGATGAGTTGTTGAAGGTGACAATTAAAATGCTGGCGGAGTCTCAAGTGGAGTATCACGATTTCTTTTTTGAACTGCGAAGGCAGTTCGATCGCACTTGGCGAGATGATGGTAGTCTAATTTTTGCTGAGGCGGAACCGGCCGACTTAATAGCACCTTGGCGGCAGTTTTATTATCACGTTTTGCAAAGTTTGTCGGCGGATGATATGGACCAAATGGCGGACAGGTTGCGGAAGCACAATCCCGAACAATCGCTGTTGAGGCCGACGATTGAGGCTGTGTGGGAGGCCATTGCTATTGATGATAATTGGGAACCATTTTATGAGTTGGTGAAGAGACTTCAAAACTCTTAAAGGGAAGTGGGCATGGGGCGTGGGGCATTGTTGACTGTTGACTAATAACTAGCAACTAACAAGTGACAACTGACTAATGACTACTTGAGCTTTTCAATCTCAAATTGTGCATCTTTGTAACCGCCAGTAAGTCCTTGATCTAAAAACATTTTGCCGGCTTTTTCTAAATCGCTAATCGCTCCTGCTTTGTCTCCCAAGGAGCGGCGAACTATGCCTCTACCGTAGTAAGCAGCAGCATAATTCGGACTGATCCGAATAGCTTGCACGTAATCGGCGATCGCACTATTGTAATTCTTTAACTCCTGATAAATCTTAGCCCGATTGGCGTAAGCTTCAGCATTGTTGGGATTGAACCCGATTGCTGCTGTAAAATCTGCGATCGCCCCCTGGGCGTCACCCCCTGCGCTGCGAGCTAAAGCACGATTGTTATAAGCATTATAATCATTCGGATTCACTTTCAGCGCTTGAGTGCAATCGGCAATTGCTTTTGGATAATCCTTCAAATTTAAATAAGCAATACAGCGATTGTTGTAAGGAACCCCATCCTCATCGCTCAGCGAAATTGCCTGAGTGCAATCGTCAATTGCCGCTTGATGCGCTCCCAAATTCAACTGCGTACTGCAACGATTAGCGTAAGCATCTGCACTCTTCGGATCGATCGCAATTACCTGAGAATAATCCGCCAAAGATCCCTGATAATCTCCTAGGTGAAAGCGAGCTCTACCCCGACTGTAAAAAGCATCAACATTCTTAGCATCAAGTTTAATTGCCTCAGTATAATCTCCAATCCCGCCCTGCAAATCGCCGCTCCCAGCACGAGCCAACCCCCGCGAATGATAAGCTTTACCAAGGTTCGGCTGCAACCGAATTACTTCTGTAAAATCCTGAATAGCCATCTTGTAGTCTTGCAGTTCTAAATAAGTAACTCCTCTTTCATAATATGTATCAGCATCCTTGGGCTGGAGATTCAAAGCTTGAGTGTAATCCTCAATCGCCCCGCGCTTGTCGTTAAAATCGTGACGGGCTAGCCCGCGGTTAAAATAAGCAGGAACATATTTAGGATTGAGAGCGATAGCTTGAGAATAATCCGCAATTGCTTCTTGATATTTTTTTAAATCATAATTAGCATTACCGCGCTGGTAAAAACTTTCAGCATTTTTAGGATTCAATTGAATTGACTTATTAAAAGCCTGCAAAGCTGCCTCCGCATCTTTATTGCGAGACTTTTCTACTCCCTGTTCGTAATATTCCTTAGCTTTAATCGGATTCGGTCGGCTCCAATAACTAAATAGAAATATCAGAACTATTACCGCCCCTATGCCCGCCAAAATCAGCAACCCAAATCGACTTCCCAAACGTGAATAAAAACGATCGTCGGAAGACACTAAGCTGGGAGCAATACTTTTCTTGTGAGCGGTATTCACAGGCTCTTGGCGGTGTCTCAACTTGCTGAGAGCTACCAAAACTTCCTCGGCAGATTGATAGCGCTTGGCAAATTGGTGACAGACCATTTTGTCAATTATATTGGCTAATCCCACTGAACATTGAGATCGGTTTCGCCAAACAATTTCCCCCGTATGAGAAGGACTCGGATCTTGCAATTTTGGCAAATCCGTACCGGGTAAACCAGTGATAGCTTGGACTGCCATCATCCCGACTGCATAGAGGTCACTGCTAAATTGCGGGTTGCCTTGAAATTGTTCGATCGGCATATAAGCCGGAGTTCCCGTAGCAATGGTGCGCGGAAATTCTGTATCGTAGTCACTGACGTGACTTGCAACTTCTTTAACGGAGCCGAAGTCAATTAAAACTAATTTGCCGTCTGGTTTGCGGCGGATTAAGTTGGAGGGATTAACATCGCGGTGAATCACTCCCTGAGAGTGTACGAAGGCGAGAACTTGTAACACTTCTTGCAACAGATCCAGCACTCGTTCTTCTCGCCAAGGTTGACCGGCCACAATTTCCCTATTTAGGGCGTGTCCGGGTACAAACTCTTCGACGAGGTAGAACTGATTGGCTTCTTCAAAATAAGCTAGTAAAAATGGAATTTGATCGTGTTTTCCCAGCTTTTCTAATATTTCTGCTTCTTGTTTAAATAAGCGGTAAGCGGTTTTGAGAACTGTGGAAGTGTTGCTGGGAGGGCGCAGTTGTTTGACTACACATTGAGGGTGGCCCGGCCGGCGAGTATCGACAGCTAAATAAGTTTGTCCAAAAGCTCCTGAACTCAGAATTTGCACTACGCGATAACGCCTGTCTAAAAGTTGACCAACCATGTTCATATCGGGAATTGGGAATTGGTAACGGGGAGGTGGTAATGGGGAATTGGTAACAGGAAGTTGGTAACGGGGAGTTGGTAACGGGGAGTTGGTGATTTGGCCTTCTTCCTTCTTCCTTCTTCCTTCTTCCTTCTTCCTTTTTTCTTCTTTTTTTAACATCTGACGGACTGACTACTAATAGCTTATTTAGGGTCGTTGATTTGTGCTTGTGCGTTTTGGAAACCATCGGCTCTTCCTTGTTCTAGAAAGAGGGTTGCAGCTTTCTGAAAATCCTCGATCGCCCCGGTACGGTCTTTGAGTTGGCGGCGGACGAGGCCTCGGCTGTAAAAAGCGCTAGCATTGTTGGGGTTGAGCCGCAGCGAGTGAGCGAAATCCTCAACGGCTAAGGGGTAATTTTTTAGTTCTGAGTAAATAGTACCGCGATTGCTGTAAGCTACTGCATCGCTGGGATTGAGCCGAATTGCTTGAGTAAAATCTTCTAAAGCTCCCTGCTTGTCTCCCGAAGCCGATCGAGCTAATCCTCGATTGCTGTAGGCTTTGGGATTGTTGCCGTTGAGTCCGATCGTCAAACTGCAATCTTCGCTGGCTTTTTGAAATTGTTTTAAATTCAGATAAGCAACGCAGCGGTTGTTGTAAGCTGCTTCATCTTTTGGATCGAGGCGAATTCCTTCGGTGCAATCTGCAATCGCTTTGTCGTAGGTGGCCAAATTCAAGTAAGCGCTGCACCGATTGGTATAAGCATCAGCGAGATCTGGTTGCAATTCGATCGCCTTAGTATAATCTTCCATCGCTCCTTGATAATCTGCCAGATTAAACCGTGCTCGACCGCGACTGTAGTATACGCCAGCTTGTTTGGGACTAATTTGAAGGGCTTGAGTAAAATCTGCCATTGCTCCTGTTTTGTCGCCTGCAGCCGATCGAGCTAAACCCCGATTGCTGTAAGCTGTAGCATCGTTGGGACTGAGCCGAATTGCTTGAGTGTAGTCTTCAATTGCCGTGCGGTAGTCGCCCAAATCGTAGTAGGCTAAACCCCGCTGAGAGTATGCCTCACCGTCGCTGGGATTGAGTCGCACTACTTGGGTGAAATCTTCCACTGCCCCCCGCTTGTCCCCGATGTCGAGGCGGGCCATACCTCGATTGTAGAGAGCTTTGGTGTGGTTAGGATTGACTTTAATTGCTTGCGTGTAATCCTGTATTGCTTGCTCGGTTGCGCCCATGTCGTAGCGAGCGTTTGCCCGCTTGTAGTAAGTTTCCGCGTCGCTGGCATTCAGGGCGATCGCTTGAGTATAATCGGCGATCGCGCCTGTTGTGTCACCTTGCTGCGCCTTGGTAACGCCGCGGGCTAACAATTCTTTTGCCCTCGCGGGACTTTGACTCTGCCACAAGTAAATTATCAGTGCCGTGAGGATTAAAGCTGCCGCTGTGGCAACCAAAAGCAGCAGTTTGGTTTGGCTTTGTCTTCGCGGTTGACTCATAGCGTGCGTGATGATAGTGGCTGGCGGCGGATCAACCTCCAATTTTACGGCGATTTGTTGGAGGTCTGCTAAAACTTCGGCGGCCTCCTGATAGCGTTCCTCGCAGTCGGGGCGCACCATTCGATCGATAATATCTGCTAGGGCAGGTGAACAAGTTGCCCGGTTTCTCCAGGGAATTTGGTTTTTGTTGCTTTTTAAGGCACTCAATTCGTTGGGTGAGAGTCCCGTCACGGCAAGCTGAGCGATCGTACCTAGAGCGTAAAGGTCGCTATTGTACCGGGGGTTGCCGTTCAATTGCTCGATCGGCACGTATAACTCCTGGGCCCCCAAATCCTGCTTTTTTGCCTCATGCCGTTTAACAGAATTCGGTGAAGTTTGCGACAACAAATGACAGTTAGCAAGTTCCGGGTTAATTTCTTTGTCTAAGCTAAAGTCTACCAATACAAATTTGCCGTCTGACTCGCGCCGGATCGCTCTGTCTGGTTGAATTCTGCGGTGAATGAAACCTTTCTCGTGTATGAACACCAAAATTTCTAATATTTCTGATAGCAGACCAATTACTTGGTCTTCATCCCAAGGTTGACCGGGTATTAGTTCTTGACTTAAAGGTGAGCCGGCAATAAATTCTTCAATTAAGTATAAACTTTGATTTTCCTCAAAATATGCCAATAATTCGGGAATTTTGTCGTGTTTTCCCAATTTTTCAATTATTTCGGCGTTTCTTTGAAATATAACTTTGACTAATTCTGGAGTTTGCGAACTTGTGCCGGGTAGCCGCATTTCTCTAACCGTGCATTGCGGATACCCGGGACGGTGAGTATCTGCTGCTAGATAAGTTTTTCCCACCTCACTTGAGTCTGTGACTTTAATGATGCGGTAACGTCTGTCTAGAAGTTGACCAATCATGCTTTGCCCTCTACCCTGTCAATGTTCCATTATCGCATGAAATCAGAATAGCCAAAATATTTGGCTGAGTAATTTAAGTACGATCGAGCCGTGACTCCCACCCAAAAACGGATAGTTGCTTTCCCACAGGAGTCGTTAGCCTCCCCAAATTTTAGACCAGAGTTGAATATCCCCGATTGATCTGTGGAGTCAATCTAAAATCTCAAATCTCAAATCTCAAATCGATTGACTGAGCAAACGGGTGATGGGAATGGCGAGCCAAGTCCAGCGGTGTAGCCACGCTCTTCTAATATCTTAGAAAAAAAATGCTGAAATTGTTTATCCTCTCAATGAAAACTGTATAATTTAACAACCGGGGCAGAGGTGGCTCAAATGAACGTACAACTGGTTGAATCCCTAATTCAAGTTATCCTGTGTCTCGAAGCCTGCGAGCAATTAGCGATCGCAGGAAAAAGATTAAAAAATCTACCTTGGCTTTTGACTCAGAAACTCGTGCAGCTTGGCCAAAAGGGCGGGAATTTAATTTTTTTGAATGACGAACCAGAAATTTATATCCTCGAATACCGATAAGCAATTGCCTGATACTCAACAACAGGAGATTGAGAGAACTTTTAAATGTGTGAACAATAAAAATGTCTGAATCATTAACAAAAGGAGGAACGATCGCAGCGATCGCCACTGCCATAGTTCCCCAACAAGGCAGCGTCGGCATTGTGCGAGTTTCCGGTTCCGCAGCCTTAAAAATTGCCGAAACTCTGTTTTGCGCCCCAGGACGGCAAATATGGGAGTCTCACCGCATTCTTTACGGCCACATCCGCCGCCCCAAAACTCAAGAATTAGTCGATGAAGCTTTGCTGCTAATCATGAAAGCACCGCGTTCTTTTACTCGCGAAGATGTGGTGGAATTTCACTGTCACGGCGGCATTATGGCCGTGCAGCAAGTCTTGCAGTTATGTTTGGAAAATGGGGCGAGATTGGCCGCGCCGGGAGAGTTTTCGCTGCGGGCTTTTTTGAACGGGAGGCTGGATTTAACTCAAGCTGAAAGTATTGCAGATTTGGTGGGAGCAAAATCGCCCGCTGCTGCACAAAGTGCTTTGGCTGGTTTGCAAGGAAAATTAGCGCAGCCAATTCGCAAATTGAGAACAACTTGTTTGGACGTGCTGGCAGAAATTGAGGCGAGAATTGATTTTGAGGAAGATTTGCCGCCTTTAGATGAAGCTAAAACTTCTTTGGAAATAAATCATGTTTTGGAGGAATTGTCAACAATTTTGGCAACCGCAGATCGCGGAGAACTGTTGAGAACTGGTTTGAAAGTAGCGATTGTTGGGCGGCCGAATGTGGGAAAATCGAGTTTGTTGAATGCGTGGAGTAAGAGCGATCGCGCGATCGTCACGGATTTGCCAGGTACGACGCGGGATGTGGTAGAGTCGCAGCTAGTTGTGGGCGGCATTCCGGTGCAGGTGCTCGATACTGCCGGCATTCGAGAAACCGAAGACAAGGTAGAAAAAATTGGCGTTGAGCGATCGCGCGCAGCCGCAAAACAAGCCGATTTAGTGTTGTTGACAATTGACGCGGAATCTGGCTGGACAGAGGAAGATTTGGAAATTTACGAACAAGTAAAGCACCGCCAGCTAATTATAATTATCAATAAAATCGACCTAGTAAACACCATGCCTGAACTACCTTTTTCCACTGAAATTTACCGTATAGTTACCACAGCCGCCGCCCTAGATCGAGGCATAGAAGACTTAGAAACCGCAATTTTAGATGCCATCAGCGGTGGGAATTTACAAGCAGCAAACTCAGATTTAGCAATCAACCAGCGGCAAGCAGCGGCGTTAACCAAAGCTAAAATTTCTCTGGAACAATGTACAGATACTATTAGCAACAAATTGCCTTTAGATTTCTGGACAATAGATTTGCGCGGGGCAATTCAAGCATTGGGGGAAGTTACGGGTGAAGAAGTGACAGAATCCGTGCTCGACAGAATATTTAGCAGGTTTTGCATTGGCAAATAGTCATAGGAAAAGAGTAAATTAAATAGGTAAGCTGTCTCGAATTTAAGTTGTATTTTTAGGGCGGGCGGGACGCCCACCCCACAATAATTTCACTCTTTGTGGAACAGGCATCTTGCCTGTTCTTGAGAATGGTGTAAGATGTTAATTTCATCAAACTTGACTGTAAAATTTAGATGCGCCTGGCTTAGTGAAGCAATACTACTGACAAATAACAACTAAGTCATTCTTAGGATCGAGGTCTTCCCAGACTTGTAATATAAAGCACAGCCTCACCCGCCGGAATACCTAGAACGTCATTGACGCGATCGTCAAAAAAGCCCGCGATACCGCTGACACCCAAACGCAGTTGCATAGCTGCTAAATTCAACCGCTGGCCCAAATGACCCGCGTCCATGTGCAAATAGCGGTAAACTCGATCGCCATATTTTGCTACAGCCCTGTTCAAATCCGCCGTGTGAAATAACAGCGCCCCTGCATCTCTGCCCAAGTCTTGCCCCAAACACAAAAAATGCAATTCCCGGCGGAAATTTTTAAACCGAATTTGCCGCAATTCTTGAGCTTTCGGAGCGTAATAGTAACAGCCTTCTTCTAACCCATTCACTCCCGAAACAGCAATAAAAGTCTCGATCAAACTTAGATCGAAATAGTCTGGAGAACCGTCTAACCCTTGGTCGATATAGTGCTGGGGCTGGTAAGTAAAATCGAGCATAGCTAGCAGTTCGCCCAAGCTCAAAGAAGCACCTGTATAAGCACGGGTAGAACGTCTTTTTAGCATAGTATTTTCTAAACTTTCCAGGTTCACTCCCCAAGGAATCGAAGGAGTGACCGTCGAAACTTTAGTACAAAATGGAAAGTTATATTTATCCTCTAATTCCCCTTCACTTTCATCAAGTTTCCAGCCGTCACATCCGGTAGGGTCTGCTTCTAAATGCGTGGCTTTGTGGAGGTATTTTAACAGTTGACCGTCGGAAATTTTAGGGTAATCGGTGGTGGTGTTTCCGGGCAAAGCTGTTTTAAATTTAGGCAAGTTTTGGTCAATATCTAGCAAGTCGGCTAAAGCAACTACACAAATAGCTCCTTCTTGCTCCGAGTCAATGTACAGTAATTCATTGACAGCTTCGTCGGCGAATCCTCCAATTAGGTGAGGTCGGTAATCGTTGACGGCGCAAGCTAACTCGATATTGCTCAATAAATGACCGGTGTCTAGAAAAATTCGCCGATAAGCTCGGTCTTCGTAACGCCAAGAAGAACGGAAAAAAACAGTGGTAATGGCGATCGCCAATTGGGTATTTTCTAGTGCTGGCGACTGGAAACAAGCTGCTTGCAATGCCGGCCAAACTTGACTGTCCCAAAAATGAACAAGTGAATGAGTTCTGCACTGATAGTTGTACAGTCCGGCCGGCAACTGGGCAGTGCCGCGGGAAATTAAATAAACCTCTGCTGGGTAGAGTCCACCCGCCGACGGTGCAGATCGCAAATACAGGTAGCTGTCGTCTACCGTCTGCACTTTCGCCGTCAACCCGTAGCTGCACAGCAACAAGCTGGATAACCGATGCCACCAAGCGGCATCGGACTCGGCATCGGCATCCTCCGAGGGGTCTTTTAGATAAGGCTTGAGGTCAAAATACGCTCCAATTTTATATTCTTTGAAAGGCACAGGTTGCTCTGTCCAATCTAGCTGTTTGCTTTTGGCGGCAATGGTTTCAGGGTCGTATTTTGTCCGTTCGTGGTAGTGCTGAGCAATGGAGAGAGGAAGTTCTGGCATATTTCAGTAGAGGATTCGCTTTGGTTTCTCGATCGATCTTGACATTACTAACCGCTTAGTGGTTGAGCAAGGCAGAAATTTACAAATATAAAAAAAATCTTAGAAAAAATGCGACTGTTGTTACACAAGCTTAACATAATAAGAGACATAAGTATAAATACGCAGAAAAAAAACCATTAATTACTGTTATGGATTGGCTGCAGTAGCTGTCGTCATGAGGAATGAAAATGCAAAAGCTAAGCGCTGAGGAATTGCTTGCTCAGTATGCTGAGGGCGAGCGAAACTTTAACGCCGTTGACTTAAGTGAACACAACTTGTTTCAAGCAGATTTAACAGAAATAAATCTTTCTGGTAGCATTCTGAGGCGAGCTTATTTGCCCTACGGAAATTTGACTCAAGCCAATCTTTATAAAACAGATTTGCAAGATGCTGAATTGGGCGACATTCAACTTTATCAAGCTAACTTGTCGGAAGCAACTTTATCAAGAGCAAACTTATCAAGAGCAAATTTGCGTCACGCCAATTTGCAAGGTGCTAATTTGCAGAAAGCCAATTTGCAAGGTGCGGATTTGTACAATGCAGATTTGACAAATGCCGATTTGAGATATGCGGATTTGAGCCGAGCTAATTTGGAGAAAGCAAAGTTAAGCAAAGCTCAATTAGCGGGATGCAACTTATTTCGATCGCGCTTGGTTGATTTGTCGGAAGCGGAGTGCGATCGCACGACTATCGGGCCCGAAGGGTATTGATGATTTGCAGCGGCTAGTCTAGGGCCTAGGGCGATCGGCTTAATTAGTCATGAAGCGTAGCTATCCCGTAGGGAATCGCCCTTTTTAAAATTTCTTAACATTTCTAGACACAGCGGAAAATGTGAGTTACAGTCATAGAGAACTTATCGCTCCCCAACATTGACAATAAATAACACATTTTTCTAGGGGAAAACAGGCTAAAATTTATGAATTCTCCCGACAAAAAAGCCAGAGAACTCCGGCACAAAGAACAAGAACTGCGGAAGCGAGAACAAGAACTTCGGCTCCGCGAACTAGAAGCCGAAATCGACCGCTCAGTGCCCGAACATATAACAAGCAAGTACCAAGAACCCGACAGCCAAGCTAAGGGCAAACTCAAACAGTGGCGCAGAAAAATTATAGCAGCAGCTCAATTTACAGGCATTGTCATTGCTGTTGTTGTTGCAGTTCGCATAGCATCTTGGCTGGCAGCCGCCCTGATAGTGGGAGGCATTGCTTTGATAGCTTACAAAATGTTTATTGAAGAAGACAGAAGTTGAAAAGCCCAAGCCGGGAAATATTAGGAAATACCCATGAACCTTAAAGTAGAAACTAGCAACTTTCTCAACGATTTAGAGCGCGTAGCCGCCGTCCGCCGAGAAATTGCCGCTCGCCTCAGCAACATCGCGACAGCCATCAACCTATCAGAATTAGCAGCAGGAGAAGCATCGGGAAAACTCGGTTTAGAAACAGAAAACGCTGACATCAATGTCGCCAGTAAAAACTTGCGCCAAGGAGTTTTTCGGCTGCTAGTGCTAGGCGACATGAAACGCGGAAAAAGCACTTTTCTCAATGCGTTAATCGGCGAAAACTTACTGCCCAGCGATGTAAATCCCTGTACAGCTTTGCTGACGATTTTGCGCTACGGTTCAGAAAAAAAAGTTACCGTTTATTTCAATGACGGCAAAAGCCCCAAACAGCTAGATTTTAAAAGTTTTAAACAGAACTACACAATTGACCCCGCTGAGGCAAAACGCTTAGAAGAAGAAAAGAAACCAGCATTTCCAGATATAGATTGTGCCGTAGTAGAATATCCCTTACCTTTGCTGGAAAAAGGCATAGAAATAGTAGACAGTCCCGGACTGAACGATACAGAAGCCCGCAACGAATTATCTCTCGGTTATATCAACAACTGCCACGCTATTTTGTTTGTACTCAGGGCAACTCAGCCTTGCACAATGGGTGAAAGACGCTATCTAGAAAATTACATCAAAAATCGCGGATTGAGCATTTTCTTTCTGATTAATGCTTGGGATCAAGTGCGAGAAAGTTTGATTGACCCGGATGATCCTGAAGAATTGGCAGAAGCCGAAGCGAAACTGCGGCGGGTTTTTCAAGCTAATTTGGCTGAATATTGTTTAACAGAAGGGCACGATATTTACGACGAGCGAGTGTTTGCAATTTCCTCAATTAAGGCACTCAGGTTGCGGATGAAAAACCCGGATGCTGATTTGGCAGGAACTGGTTTTCCCGAGTTTATGGCTGCACTGAATACGTTTTTAACCCAGGAAAGGGCGATTTCGGAATTGCGTCCGGCGAGGACTTTGGCGCGTCAAATTTCTGCTCGCGTCCGCGAAGCTGTTGGGCGCAGATTACCATTACTCGATCGCGATGTCAATGAGTTGAAGGAAAAGATTAATTCAGTTGAGCCGGAGTTTAAAAAGCTGACTCACATTCGCGATGAATTTCAACAAGAAATTATCGAAGTTAGAGATACTAAATCGCGGGCGATCGCAGATTCTTTCCGCGCCTACGTTCTCATCTTAGAAAATACCTTTGAAACAGATTTTTTGCGGTATCAACCGGATCTGAAATTTCTGGATTTCTTCAGCCAAGGCAAGCGAGAAGCCTTTGAAGCATCGCTAAAACGAGCATTAGAGCAGTACATCAACGACAAATTAGCAGCTTGGACTCTCACAGCAGAACAAGAGATGAATTCCGCATTTTCGCAGCTATCGAAAAGTGCGGCAAATTACGGAGCATCTTACACGAAAGTGACGGAAAAAATTACCGAAAAACTGACTGGGCAAAAAATACCCGCAGCAGTCAGCAACTCAAACGAAGATAACTCGCCCGCTTGGGCAAAATGGGCGATGGGATTGTTCTCCTTAACGACCGGAAATCTGGCGGGCGTAGCAATGGCAGGAGCGGGTTTTGATTGGAAAAATATCCTGCTTAATTTAATCACTGTGTTAAGCGTTAGTACAATTCTTGCTAGTTTGACGGGGATTGTTTTGGGACCGCTGTACTTGGCTTTATTGGGGATGGGTGTTGGGTTTTTGCAAGCAGACGGAGCTCGCAAAGAGTTGGTGAAAGCCGCGAAAAAAGAGCTGGTGAAATATCTGCCGCAAGTGGCTCAAGAGCAGTGGCAGCCGATTCACGATGCTGTGAAAGAGTGCTTTGATGTTTACGGGCGGGAAGTGGGCGATCGCATGAATGCTGATATTAATTCCCGGAAAGCTGAGTTAGATAATTTGCTGGAACAAAAGGAATCTCGCGAGATTAATTGTCAGGCTGAATCTGAGCGGTTGAAAAAATTGGAGGCTGATGTTTATGCTGAGTCGCAGAGTATTGAATCGCTATATCAAGCTTTCCTAGCATCCGCTAAATGAAATAAAACAGCAATATGCCACAACCCGAAATTTATCAAAACCTGACCGACTATCTCAAATCAGCACTCGGTATTCTCGAACTCGACAAAAACTCTCAACTGTATCGAGATACCACCTCAATTTGCGACTATCTCGCCAAACCAACTTTTCAAATTGCTGTCTTTGGCCCGTTTAATTACGGCAAGTCAACTTTGCTCAATGCAATGCTTGGAAATCGTGCTTTGCCGATCGACCTTGTGCCCACTACGGGTGCTGCCATTTATGTCAACTACGGCGAGGAATTGCGCGCAAAAATTACCCTGAAAGACGGTACGGAAGTTAGCGAACCGGGGACTGATGTGTTGAAACGCTATGCCATCCTTGACGACGCCAGACAAATGCGGGATGATGTGGCCGCCGTGAATGTTTACTGTCCCCATCCATTCCTGAAAACAGGTGTGGAATTGCTGGATTTACCGGGAACCAACGATCGGGAAGAACAGGATAATTTGGTTCGGGATAAATTGGTAACGGCTGATTTGGTTGTGCAGGTTTTAGATGCTCGCAAATTGATGACTTTAGGGGAACGAGAGAACTTGAGAGATTGGTTGAGCGATCGCAACATCAACACTGTAGTCTTTGTTGCCAATTTTCTCAATCTACTCGAACCCGACGACCAAAAACAAGTTTACAATCGCTTGTTGTTTGTTGCCGAAAGTTTTCGCTCCAACTTGCCGAACAATATCAGCAATATCTACCGCGTCGATGCTTTGCCGGCTTTGAGGGCGAGGCTGAAAGGAGATGTGGCGGCCGCCCAAACTACAGGAATTGCCGCGTTTGAATCGGCTTTGCAAAGTATTGTGGCAGCTCAACAGGAACAACTAGCAGTTAAGTTGCCCAGAATTGAAGCTATAGCTACTAAAATTTGCCAATCTCTCCGCGCCAAAGCTGAAAATGTCAGCGCAGAAATAGCCGCTGCTCAAAAAAAGCATAAAGACAAAATTGAAATTAAACAAAAAGCCGAAAAACTGATATCAAAAGGCTTTCAAGCCAGCGTTTCCGATTTCGAGATTTGGCTTTACCAGCCCACACTTTTGCAGCGGTATCAATCAGAAATGGCGCTGTCGCTTCAGGAAGGAAGTTTTGATGCGTGGAAGCTAAAATTTGAGCGAGAGGTCTTACATCAGCAGCAAACGATCGCAGAATGGGTAAATAAAGCTTGCGAATTTTTTGAGAAAGAACAGCCGATCGCACTTTTGATTTCCTTTCCTCCAGCCCCGCAAGTCAGTTTACCGGAGCCGCCACCACCTCCAGCTCAAAAGTCGAACGACAGCGAAGTGGCTCCAGTGGCGATCGCCACCGGCTTAGGTTGGCTGTTGGGCGGGCCTGTGGGAGCCGCAGTAGTTGGCGGTGCTAGCTATATTTTGAATAAAAGAACTGGGTATGAAAAGCCGGCTGAATCGTCAGAAGCTTATCTAAATCAAGTAAAGGAAATTTGCAACGAGGCTGCTAAAAACTATCTCGATCGCTTCAGCACCGATACTTTTTCCATGCTGCAACACTACAAGGAAATCGCCGGAAAAGTAATCTGTTTTCAAGACAGCAAAGAGCCCCTACAGACAAATATTCAGCAATACCAGATACAGTTAATCAATAATTTGTTAGAAAATATCGAATCCAGCCTTCAAATGACCAAATCTGTAATTAACGGCAAATGATCCGAACCGACCTGAGGGCTAGTATTAATTTTTAAAATACCAATTTCTTTGCAGAGTATAAAGCGATTGAATGGAATATCAATCAGAAGCATAAACGTCGGTCAAGTCGGTAAAAACTGAGATGTTAGACAAACCATTATTGCACTGGAGATATGACCATCGCTTTGGAAGCTATGTCGGGCTAACTTCCACACGGACTATACAACCACAAGTTACACAAGACATTGTGCAAAATTCTATATTTCTATGTGTTTTAAACACTTTGCATTAGGGCTTTTGTATTCCCGAACACATGGAGACTTAGCAGTGATTTATTCCTTTAGACAGTTGGATAACTCACGCACATCTGACAAAGGCTAGAGAAAAGATTCCTTCTAACTCTTTAGGATTATTTCTGTGACCTACTTTGATAGAGGTTTTTTGCATCGGTTCATCTAATACTGTGAGTAAGTCCTAGTTATTTCTTAAAGGAGACATTTATGAATATCAGCAGACGCAATTTGTTAAAAGTAACTTCTGCTTCGGGTTTAGTTGCAGCAGGGCTGGCAGCTTCCGAAGGGTTTTTCAAACCTTTGTTAGCTCAAGATGAACCGGCTCAAGTATACGCTGAAAGTGCAGTTGCCCAAGGTCAAACTCAAAGCGGCGAGATGAGTTACAGGACCCTGGGACGCACGGGAGAGCGAGTGTCTGCAATTGGCTTGGGGGGACACCATATCGGACGCCTTCGAGAGGAGCAAGAAAGTATTAAGCTCATTCGCAGTGCGATCGACCGCGGCATCAATTTCATGGACAACTCCTGGGATTATCACAACGGACGCAGCCACCGATGGATGGGGCAAGCGCTCAAGGATGGCTACCGGCAAAAGGCCTTCCTGATGACCAAAATTGACGGCCGCACCAAGGGCGCTGCGATGATGCAGATTGATGAGTCGCTGAAGGCGTTGCAGACCGATCGCATCGACCTAATGCAGCATCACGAAATTATTCGGATGGAAGACCCCGATCGCATTTTTGCTCCCGGCGGGGCTATGGAGGCCGTAGTAGAAGCGCAGAAGGCGGGCAAGATTCGCTACATCGGGTTTACAGGGCACAAAGACCCTTTGGTTCATCTACGAGTGCTGGAAATTGCCGCCCAAAACAATTTCCGTTTTGACGCGGTACAGATGCCACTGAACGTGATGGACGCTCATTTTAGAAGTTTTGAGCAACAAGTTCTACCAGTGCTGGTGAAGAACCAAATAGGTGTATTGGGGATGAAATCTATGGGCGACCCTTACGTTCTTAGAAGCAATACAGTAAGCCCGATCGAATGTCTCCACTATGCGATGAATCTGCCTACTTCAGTTGTGATTACTGGCATTGATAGTATGCAGCTCCTCGATCAAGCCTTTGAGGCGGCTCGCACGTTTAAGCCGATGGATCGATCGCAAGTTGCAGCAATGCTGAATCGCACTCGCGAGGCGGCGGCAAAAGGGCAATACGAATTGTATAAAACTACCAACCAATTTGATAGTACCGCCATGAACCCCTCGTGGTTAGGATAAGTGCTTTTGTATTCATCAGCACATCTAGACTTGAGCCGGAGCAAACGCAGCCTAATGACGAGCACTTGGGAAATTTTCCCAAAATTTTTTCGCATTTGGCTCCGCTCGGGGCTACCAAAAATTTAGATAAAGCACTACCAAGTTTATGAATAACCCTTCTATACAAGTGCAAAAAATCCGAGCCATTGGATTGACTGTGACAGATGCCGATCGCTCCAAGGATTTCTATACGAAAGCCCTCTCGTTTGAACCTGTTTCGGATATTACGGTTGAAGGGCAAAATTACAGCGATCTCGAAGGCGTTGATGGGGCAAAAATCCGCATTGTTACTTTGCAGCTTGGAAATGAACTGATTGAGCTGATGGAGTATCTTAACGTTGAGGGAAAACCCATCCCAAAAGATTCGCAAAGTAATGATTTGTGGTTTCAACACCTGGCAATTGTGGTCAGTGACATCGATCGCGCCTATGCACACCTGTGCTCTTTTCCCATTGACCCCATCTCCACTCAACCGCAGACAATACCGCCTGAAAATAAAGAAGCTGCTGGAGTGCGAGCTTTTAAATTTAAAGACATTGACGGCCACAATTTAGAGCTAATTTGGTTTCCTCCCGACAAAGGACAAGAAAAGTGGCATCAAAAGAGCGATCGCTCCTTTTTAGGAATCGAGCACAGTGCGATCGCGATTAGCAACACCGAGCAAAGTCTCCAGTTTTACCGCGACTTACTGGGAATGCAAGTTGATGGAGGCAGCCTCAACCAAGGGGAAACGCAAGTTCACCTCGATAATTTGCCAGAAGCTAAAGTCAAAATTACCGCACTGCGGCCGATTCAAGGCGGTTTAGGAATTGAACTATTAGACTATCTAGTTACTCCAAAAGGCCGCCCCATACCGAGGGATTGGAAAAGTTGCGATATTGCCAATATGCAAGTGGAACTAATTGTTAACGATCTCGAGCAACTATTGGAAAAATTGCGACAAAATGGCGTTGAGTTTGTCTCCCCACGACTTGTGCATTTCTCAGATAATGCCAGTTCTTATCGCCAAAGTTGTCTGGTCAAAGATCCTAACGGACACGGAATTTTACTGACCTCCGAACTAGCTAACTATAGCGCTTCTAATCACGGCTAACCAATTAATCTTTTTCACTATTTTTATGCACTTTAGCCCTTAAGTATCTATCTTATCTTTGCTATCTCCTAACATTTGAATCAATTTTCGGGCGACGACAAGACCGACTACTGCACCGCCGACCCATTTAATAACCTCCCCAGTCTGAATCGGGTGCAAGTGCTGCTCAAAAATTTCATCTTTTAACCATTCCGTTGTTACTTTAAAATTATGAATTGGAGTAGGTAATAACTCTAAATAAGTACCTTGGCGGATTAAGTGACCGACTTCTCCGGCAACTTCAATGCTATTGTAAATGTTAGCCACGCTTTCTTCTATCCCGAGTTTTAGCAGCGTTCCCCGCAGGTTAACTTCAGCAGGTTTTAGGCTATTTCCTAAAGCGAGAGCTTTCAAATTGTGAGCAATTGCAGCTCCCTGCTGATAAGCAACTTGAGCGGTGGCAGGTAAAGAATTGCCTTGAACTGTTGCACAATCTCCTGCCGCAAAAACTTCGGGAAAATCTAGCAGTTGTAGTGTAGGGTTCACTAAAGGGTTGCCGTGTTTGTCTCGGCTTTCCTCAGAAATTGCTAAACCTTTAATGAGCGAGTTAATGTTAGTTCCTGTCGTCCAAATTACTGTAGATGTAGGTAAAGTTTCTATCTGTTCCTGGCGCTTATATTCAACTTCGTTGACGCGAATAGCAGTCGCTTTTGCCTCCATAATAAATTCTACGGGTACAGTGCGCTTTTGCAGAGCCTTTTTCGCAATTTCGCGCAGGTGACTATTAATATCGCTGTCAAGAATTTCCTTGCCGTGATTGAGTAAAACGACCCGTACTTCTGCTGGATTGCCACCCATTGCAGCAAACCAATTAGGTAGTAAATCGCCTAATGTACCTGCCATTTCCACACCGGAAGGTCCAGCACCTACTACGGTGACTGTCAGGAATTTGCGACGCTGTTCTGCATCTGGAATCTGAAGAGCTTGCTGGAAGCAATCGCGTAGGTGTTTATCAATGGCGATCGCATCTTCTCCGGTACGGAAAGGGAAAGCATTTTCTTGAGCTCCCTCTATACCAAAATATCCTGTAACGCTGCCTAAAGCTAAAACTAAATTGCTGTAATTGTAAGAATCCCCCGATGTTACTTTCACTTCGCGCCCGTGCAAATCAATGGATTGAACGGCATCTTTAACAAAGATTACACCGCTACCTTTTAGCAATTCATCATAGCGCGGCCAAACTTCTTCTGCACCCATCTCCCCGCTAAAATATTCATAAAGTAACGGCTTAAAGCAAAAGCGATCCTCTTTTTCTATCAAAATTACAGAACGGGGATAGTGTTGATGGCTCAAGTGCAAAGCTGTAAATAGCCCCGCAAAGCCGCCACCTACAATTACAGTTTGATAGATTGTGTTGTTCATAATACTGTTCGTTAATCTTGATAATTCTTGACATACCTAAGAAAATTGTTGTCTCGGTATGGACGGAGGATTTTATTAATCCATTCACTGCTTTTAAAACCAAACTTTTGCGCCTAACAAGCGGTTTTATTAAGTCGCATATAAACCGTTAGTTAACCAATTTTTTTATTCTAACACCCTTATTCTTTGCTCCTCAATTATATAAAAATACAACTACAGCGGTTCTCAAAAAAGTGAGGTATGCCCTATGCCCTATGCCCTATAGTAACTCCTATGAGATATCGAAAGGCTATAGATTATAACTAACTTCAAGTTAGAGGTAATGATTATTCAAAAGTATCTATCTTAAGAAAGAGATAAATTTAACAAATATAATTCTTAAGATAGAAATATATTTTTCTTCCCAATGACTAGACGCTAGAATTAGCAAGACTTTGAAGGAAATAAATCTCTAGTAGCTAGTTTGGTCACAACTTTGACACAAAATTGTTATCAATTTGACAAGTAAAATCTCTATAAGTGTAAAATAAAAAAATAACGGAGAAAAAATTATGAGCTTTTCCCCTGAGCTTCTGAAAAGCCAAAAAGCTCTTGTAACGGGCGCAAGTTCTGGTATCGGCGAAGCGATCGCCCGTTCTCTAGCTTCAGCGGGTGCATCTGTTGCAGTTAATTACCACTCGGAAGTTGAAGAAGCGCAGAAAATTGTGGCTGACATTAAAGCTGCGGGCACAGAAGCGATCGCTCTTGGTGCCGATGTCAGCAAAGAAGACGAAGTTAAGGCTATGTTCAGCCAGATGTTCAAGGAATTTGGTACGATCGACATTCTGGTTAATAACGCAGGTCTGCAAAAAGATTCGCCCCTCGTAGACATGACTATCGATCATTGGAACCTGGTGATTGGAGTCAATCTAACGGGACAGTTTTTATGTGCCCGCGAAGCTGCCAAAGAATTTATGCGGCGGGGCGTACAACCCCATATTTCATCGGCTGCTGGGAAAATTATTTGCATGAGTTCAGTACATGAGGTAATTCCTTGGGCCGGCCACGTCAACTATGCTGCTAGTAAAGGCGGTATTAATATGATGATGCGGAGTATGGCTCAAGAACTCGCACCCCATAGAATCCGAGTCAATAGTATTGCGCCAGGGGCCATCAAAACCCCCATCAATAAATCAGCATGGGAGACGCCAGAAGCCGAAGCAAAGTTATTAAAGCTGATTCCTTACGGTCGAGTAGGGGAAGTAGAAGATATCGCTAAAACTGCTGTTTGGCTGGCTTCTGATGACTCGGATTATGTTTGCGGTGCGACGTTGTTTGTGGATGGTGGAATGACGTTGTATCCAGGATTTGCCACAGGCGGCTAATCGAGATTCTGCAATCTGAAATATTCTCGGATAACTGCAATGGATGCTGAACAGAAACGAATTCAAGAAAATGCTGAAATGACAGCCCACTGGAACCGCTGGGGATCTTATTTAAGCGATCGCCAGTGGGGAACAGTCCGCGAAGATTATTCGCCCTACGGTACGGCTTGGGAGTATTTCCCTCACGATATGCCGCGATCGCGGGCTTATCGCTGGGGTGAAGACGGGTTAGGGGGATTTTGCGATCGCCACGGTCAAATTTGTTTCGCCCTCGCACTGTGGAACGGCAAAGATCCCATTTTGAAAGAGCGTTTTTTTGGGCTTACGAACAGTCAAGGAAATCACGGAGAGGATGTCAAAGAATACTACTTTTATTTAGACAACACGCCAACTCATTCTTATATGCGCTGGCTGTACAAATATCCGCAGCAAGAATATCCTTATACTTTGTTGGTTGAGGAAAATGCGAGGCGCAACAAATCTCAACCAGAATTTGAGTTGCTGGATACAGGAATTTTTGAGGGCGATCGCTACTTCGATATCGTTGCTGAATATGCCAAAGCCTCCCCAGAAGATATTTGCATTCGCATCAGCGCCACTAACCGAGGTTCGGAAACAGCAACCCTTGACTTATTGCCGACTTTATGGTTTCGCAATACTTGGTCCTGGACGGGTAGCGAAAAACAAGCGCAGGTTTCTCAAGCAGCCGATGGAATTATTAAAGCTCAACATCAAAAATATGGCGATCGCTGGCTATTTTGTCAAGGCAATCCCCCTCTGTTATTTACAGAAAATGAAACCAACCTACAGCGTCTCTACAGTGTCCCCAATACCTCACCTTACGTTAAAGATGCTTTCCACGAATTAATAGTTCACAATCGCAAAGATGCTGTAAATCCTGCTCAGATTGGCACGAAAGCTGCTGCCCACTATCACCTAGAAATCGGTCGAGGAGAAACGGCAGTTATCCAACTCAGATTTACTGATTCTTACACCGATACTCCTTTTAGCGAAGAGTTTGCGGAAACATTCATTCAAAGGGAAAAAGAAGCCGATGAATTTTATGACTCGCTGACTCCAAATCTTGATGAAGATGTCCGCAACGTACAGCGTCAAGCCTTTGCGGGATTATTGTGGAGTAAACAATTTTATGCCTACGATGTTCGCACTTGGTTGCAAGGCGATCGCGCAGAACCCACACCATCAGCTCAGCGTTTAAATAGTCGCAATGCTGACTGGCGAAATTTATATGCAGAAGAAGTCATTTCCATGCCCGATAAATGGGAATATCCTTGGTTTGCAGCCTGGGATTTGGCATTTCACTGCATTCCGCTCGCTTTAATTGATGCTGACTTTGCCAAGCGGCAATTGCTACTGCTAACTCGCGAGTGGTATATGCACCCAAATGGTCAAATTCCAGCTTATGAATGGGCATTTGGAGATGTCAATCCACCCGTGCAAGCTTGGGCGGCATGGCGAGTTTATAAAATTGAACAAAAGCGAGTAGGTAAAGGCGATCGCGACTTCCTCGAACGAATGTTTCACAGATTGCTGCTCAATTTTATTTGGTGGGTAAACCGCAAAGATCCTCAAGGTGCAAACCTTTTTCAAGGCGGCTTTTTAGGTTTAGATAATATTGGGGTATTTGACCGCAGCAAACCCTTGCCAACTGGCGGCTATTTAGAACAAGCAGACGGGACTGCTTGGATGGGAATGTTTGCACTGAATATGTTAGCGATCGCGTTAGAACTTGCCAGGGAAGATCGAGTTTACTCGGATATGGCGCTCAAATTTTTTGAACACTTCCTCTATATAGCTGATGCTGTTAACCATGTCGGCCCAGAACAAATTGCTTTATGGGACGAGGAAGATGGATTTTACTACGATGCTCTGTCCCAGCCTAACGGTCAATGTTGCTTGCTAAAAGTCCGTTCAATGGTGGGGATGACGCTGCTATTTGCTGTCGATACTCTGGAAGCTGACTTATTAGAAACAGTGCCGGGACTTAAAGAGCAAATCGATTGGTTTTTCAAGAACCGCCCGGAACTCGCCAAGAATATTGCTAGTATGGAAATTAAAGGAGTCGGTCAGCGGCGGCTGCTTTCAATTGTCACCCCCGAAGCATTGCAGCGCGTCCTCAAAAGGCTGTTTGATGAAAACGAATTTCTCTCGCCCTACGGCATCCGCTCCATCTCTCGCTATCACTTAGAACATCCATTTATTTTTGAGTGGGATGGCACTAAATATCAGGTAGACTATGAGCCGGCTGAGTCTACGACTGGGCAATTTGGTGGCAATTCTAACTGGCGCGGCCCGATCTGGTTTCCCTTAAATTTCTTATTAATTGAATCGCTGCAAAAATACTACCATTATTTCGGCGATGATTTCCAAGTAGAATTTCCTACAGGCTCTGGAGTTATGCTTAATTTATGGGAAGTTGCCTTGCAACTAGAGCAGCGGCTAAACAGCATTTTTATGAGGGGAAAAGATGGTAAAAGACCTGTTTATGGCAGATTAGAGAAGTTTCAAAATGATCCTCAATGGCGCGACATGATTTTGTTTCATGAATACTTTCACGGCGACAATGGTGCAGGATTGGGCGCGTCCCACCAGACGGGATGGACTGCACTGGTAGCAAAACTGATTCAGCAAGTTAGTAAAAAGCCATGAAACTGATACAATTTTGTTTTACATAGCACGTCTCAATGAGTTGTGTTCACTGTAGTGTGATCATCTTGTTCGCGGTACAATTGCATGAATGATTTAAACGCACTAAATCAATCTTTAGATAGATATCAAAGTGCTAATTATAAGGGAATAGTTATTAGCAAGACCAACTAAATTTGGGCGTTGCTATATAAAGTAACGGTAACGCCTTGATGCCGTAAGGATAAAGTAATGCCGGCTCTACCTCTCAATAGCGAAAATCTACCTTACCCCGATCCGATCCATCCGATTATTGTTCACTTTGTAATTGCGATGGTGTTTTTCTCGTTTTTCTGCGACGTTACTGGCTATTTTACCCGCAATCACCGCTTGTTTGAGGTGAGTTTTTGGAATTTATTTGTCGCCGCGGTTTCTATCTTTCTAGCTGTCATTTTCGGTCAATTTGAAGCGGGTTTGGCGCAACCTTATGAGGTAGCTAAGCCTGTACTAGATTTGCACACAATTACTGGTTGGTTGCTGGCGGCAATCCTTGCAGCTATTGCAGGTTGGCGCTTCGTAATTCGCAGGCGCGACCCCTTGAAAGTACCGGCTGCTTATCTGGGTGCGGCAACATTTTTGAGCTGCTTGGTTTTCTTCCAAACATATTTGGGAACTCGGCTGGTTTGGGTGTACGGGTTGCACGTAGAACCGATCGTTGAAGCGACGAAAAGAGGAATTTTACAATGAACTCCCAACTTGTGCAGCAACTTGTCGATCAGTTGGGGTTCAAGCTAGGTGCAAATAGACTACCCTACGAAGTGCCAATTCATCCTAATTTTGTGCATTTCACGCTGGGTTTGTTTATCATTGCGATCTTATTTGATATAGCAGGAAATCTTTTTCCCTTAGAAAGACCAATCTTTAAATTTTTGGCTCTCCCTGCAATCCGATCGAGCTTTTATGATGTGGGCTGGTACAATTTGGTCGCCAGTGCGATCGTCACATTTTTTACTGTAGCAGCGGGCTTTTTCGAGATTATGCTCGCAGATCCGGCAGCGAATGTCAAGAGCGCGTGGGGATTGGGAGCAGCTCCAACGATGATCTTGCACGGTTTGGGCGGAGTTTTGCTGTTGGGGGCGATCGTTGCCATGACTGTGTGGAGGGGGTTTCAGCGCTACCGCTGGCGCCCGGAAGCCACCAGGCAAGTACAGTGGAGCTATTTGCTAGCAGGCGTGGTCATGCTGGGTTTCCTATTCGTTCACGGGACGCTGGGAGCACATCTGGGAGACCAGTTTGGGATTCACAATACCGCTGCGGGTTTGCTCAGACAGGGGGGGAATCCTAGTTCTGCGCTCAAGTAAATAGGTAAACCAATTAACTGTTTTCCGTTAGAGTACGCATCTTTAAAGTTTCTACCCCTTTTTCTGATGAAAGTTTTTAAGGCCTTGCTATTAGCTATTGCGATCGCCGTGGATATGGTCGCCAGCCACTGGGTGGGACAGCAGGCCTATTCTTGGATGCCCAGTCAGGGAACAGCAGAAGCGAAACAAGTTGACAATCTGTTTAGCTTCCTGGTGTCGATCGGAGCGTTTATTTTTGTGGGAATTGTGGGCATTATCCTATATTCGATCCTCACTTGCCGAGCACCGAAAGGAGACTTCAGTCATGGGCATCCTGCGAGGGGAAATTGGAAAATTGAGATCCTTTGGACAGTACTTCCGGTGATGTTAGTATCTTGGATCGCCACTCAAAGCTACATCATTTATCAGCAAATCAACATCCAGGGTTTGACACCGATCGCACACTTGCACCTGCCTCTAGAACAACCTGTTTATGCCGCCAATAAACCCAGTGAAAACAACAACAATTCTAAACCAGTTACTGAAGAAATTGAGGTAATTTCTAAACAGTGGTCTTGGTCTTTCCGCTATCCGCGACGGAATGTTACCAGTACAGAATTGCACCTGCCAGTTAATCAAAATGTGCGGCTGACCTTGCAATCGCAGGATGTTATTCACGGTTTTTATGTTCCTGAGTTCCGCATCAAACAAGACATCATCCCTAACCGCACTCTTAACTTTGTGTTCGCGCCGATCCGAGAAGGCAAATATCGGTTGAGGGATTCTCAATTCAGCGGCACTTACTTTGCATTGATGCAGGCGGATGTGTACGTTGAATCCCCGGAAGCTTACGATCGCTGGCTGGCCCAAGCTGCGGCACAATCGCCAACTCCTGCAAGCAATCAGGCGGTTTCTGAACACACAAACCAAGTCCAGAAAGCCAGAGGTAGTTTCTGGCCGACTGTTTTGCCGGCTCCGCCTCCTGTTGTAAATCATCCCAACTGATCGAACCATCGGCAAAAAACCAAATTTCCTGTTTATTAATAATTAACAACTGAAAGATGACAAATAACTCGATTGAAAACATTGCCGGTGGTAATAATTCTGAAAGCGAGCGCACTGAAAATCCGATTGGTTGGGGGCGCTACCTCAGATTCAGTAAAGATCACAAAGTTATCGGCATTCAATACCTAATCACTGCCTTTATCTTCTTCCTGATCGCGGGTTTATTCTCGATGATTATTCGCGCCGAACTGATCCAACCGCAATTAAATCTAGTCGATCGCCCCCTCTACAATGGCTTGTTCACGATGCACGGCACGATGATGATCTTCCTGTGGGTGTTCCCGTGTCTGGTGGGTCTAGCTAACTATCTAATACCGCTGATGATTGGGGCGCGGGACATGGCGTTTCCTCTCCTCAATGCCATCTCCTTCTGGATAGTTCCCCCGGCGGGTTTGTTACTGCTGTCGAGCTTTTTCCTGCCCAGCGGTACCGCCCAGGCTGGCTGGTGGTCTTACCCGCCGGTTAGTATCCAGAACCCGTCGGGTCATTTAATCAACGGTCAACTGATCTGGCTTTTGAGTATCGCGCTGCTGGGCATCTCGTCGATTATGGGGGGAGTTAACTTCGTGACGACGATACTCAGGATGCGGGCACCGGGCATGACGTGGTTTCGGATGCCCATCTTCGTCTGGACGGTTTTGAGTGCTCAGTTGCTGCAACTGTTTTGCCTGCCTGCCCTCACTGCGGCTGCGGTGCTGCTGTTTTTCGATTTGGCGCTGGGGACAACCTTTTTCGATCCCTTTAACGATGGCAGTCCGATTCTTTATCAGCACTTATTCTGGTTTTACTCACACCCAGCAGTTTACGTGATGGCGCTGCCTGCCTTTGGCATCTTCTCGGAGATACTGCCGGCTTTTTCCCGCAACCCTTTGTTTGGCTATAAATCAGTCGCGATCGCATCCTTTGCCATTTCTCTAGTCAGCATATTCGTCTGGGTACACCACCTGTTTGCCAGCGGCACCCCTGGCTGGATGCGGATGTTGTTCATGTTCTCCACGATGTTGGTGGCCGTACCGACTGGTGTCAAGGTATTCGCTTGGACTGCTACTGTCTGGGGCGGAAAGCTGCACCTACAAACGCCGATGTTGTTTGCCTTGGGAGGTGTGGTGATGTTTCTTTTCGGTGGCATCACTGGTGTCATGCTGGGGGCAGTGCCGTTTGACCTGCACGTAAATAACACATATTTCGTAGTCGGCCACTTCCACTACATTGTCTTCAACACTGTAACAATTGCGATTTTTGGAGCAATTTACTACTGGTTTCCCAAGATGACGGGGCGGATGTATGCCGAGGGTTGGGGTAAAATCCACTTCTGGCTGACTTTTATCGGGGCTAATCTCACTTTCTTTCCGATGCACCCGTTGGGCTTGCAGGGGATGGTGCGCCGAGTTGCCTCCTATGACCGGCAATACCAAGGGTTGAACGTTATTGCCAGTTTGGGGGGATTTCTGCTGGGGGTGGCGACGCTGCCTTTTATCGTCAATATGGTGGTTTCCGCGTTGCAGGGCCCGAAAGCCACTAATAATCCTTGGCACGCTACGGGGTTGGAGTGGACGGTTTCTTCGCCGCCGCCTGTTGAGAATTTTGCCCAGATTCCGGTTGTGACTTTGCCGCCTTACCACTACGTCGATTCTCCAGATCCGATCGCCCAGGCTTCTGCTCAAGAATAGCTGCAATTTCCATCCTGAAAGAGTTACTTATGGCAAATCCTACGCATTCAGGGCGATCGCCCCACTCCTCGCCCAAAGGAAGCAAGCAAAATTCTCAAGAACACGGAAACGCGATGTTTGGCTTTACCGCGTTCTTGCTTTCGGAGAGCATGGTCTTCCTCAGTTTTTTCGCGGCTTATATCATCTTGCGGCAGACAACTCCCAACTGGCTGCCTCCTGGTGTCCCGAAATTAGAGGTGCTTAAACCTGCGATTAGCACGGCGGTACTGGTTTCCAGCAGTTTTGTCCTTTACTTTGCCGAACGCGCCCTCGATCGCCGGAAACTAGCGAAATTTCGCTTGCTTTGGCTGCTGGCATCCTTGATGGGAACTTACTTTTTAGTTAATCAGGCGATCGAGTGGAACCACCTATCTTTTGGGCTGACGACGGGGTTATTTGGCGCGACATTTTATCTGCTGACGGGGTTTCACGGTTTGCACGTTTTTGTCGGGATTATCTTGCAGCTAATTATGCTTGTGCGTTCTTTCATTCCGGGCAATTACAATGCCGGTCACTTCGGCGTGAGTGCAGCTTCTTTGTTTTGGCACTTTGTTGATGTGATTTGGATTGTTTTGTTCTCGCTGGTTTATCTGTGGTAGTTCTATTTCTTTGCCCAAACTCTACCCTTGCGGTTTTGAGAGTGCTTGTAATTCTTCCCAATTGTAATGTTTGGGCAATTCAACTGGCTTAGCATTAGCGCCTAAACCTAACCCGCTCGCAGGCTGAATTTCGGCGATCGCCTCTGAAGCAACATCAGCCACCGCATTGCCGGCAATACCACCCGCGATCGCTCCTGCAATGCTACCAATGGCAGCACCAACCTTTCCCCCAACAGAATTACCAATGGCCGCACCGGCAACACCGCCGCCGACTGCGCCCAATCCTGTGGCGATCGGATGATTATCGGCATTCTTTTGAGGATCGTTGAGATGTTTGTCGTCAGATTCAGATTGCTGTTTGTCATTCATCGTCGTAACCTCCTTAAAACTTGGAACTTTAGATTTTGGAAATCATGGGTCAGGTTTGCACCAACAGCGAGACTAAGATGTGCTGTAGCGAGCTAACACCCACAGAGTAAAGCGCTCCAATCCCACCAACAGGGCAGTAATGCCGACGGCTAAACCAAACAAAACTAAGTTGTTTTCGTTACTCGCCTTCAAAGCAAAACTTAGGGAAGTAGAGACGGCAGGGGGATGGACGACATCCAGCAGGATCATCAGGACGATTGTCACCACCATAGCTATGCCACCGGAGAGATATCCAGAACCAAAAATCATGTACGCAATCCAGCCAATTGTTGCTGCCATTATTTGAGCAAGGCTCAGCGTTCGCATAGTGTTCGTACCGTGCTGCGGATCTAGGTAAATTAGAAACGCACTAGAAGCCAGGGAGGCAAATAAAAGGCGTTGGCGACTTAGCACTTCGACCAAAGCGAATACGCCCAACACAATTGCAGTGGGTGCTACGGCCAATGCGAGCTCACCCTTGAGAGTTAATCTGCGCCTTATGGATCGATTTGCACCTTCTATTGGTTTTAAGCTGGAACGATTTCGGCTCATGCTTCCTTTGCGATGGCGCTCTTCTCATTGAAACGGCGCTGCTCTCCCTGCCTGATCTCACGCTCTAAGAAGTAGTTCAACAGCGTTCGCAGCAGAACGATCGCCCCTAAATTCAAAATATCCTGGCGGGTTGGTGCAACTGCGGTACGCAGGATATCACTCGCTACGGTAAATTCCAGCCCCAATGCCAGCACTCGTCCCAGTTTCAGACGAATACCTTCAGTTGCATCTACATGGTATCTCGAACGCAATAACAACTGATGCAGATACTCCCAAATTCCCCGAATGATACCCAGGCCAATGACAATTGCAGCCGCAATTTCTGCTCCTGCTGCCAAATAGCCCACGATTAGCTTGAGCCAGGACTCCAAAGGAATAGCTGCACTTTCTACTGGCGCCCCTGCTCCAACATTGAGGCTCAACAGAAGTACCAGCCCAAAAATCAGGCCCAGAGGCAATAACAGGTTGATGAGTGATTCGATGAAAAGCTCTTGTTTCATAGACTGTTAGTTATCTCACCACGAACAACGAATCTGCCCCTTGCTACTTCAGCTTTTGCGCTAGGCGATCGCCAACGCGCAGCGCATTTGCCATAATTGTCAGCGTCGGGTTAACGCCTGAATTGGAGGGGAAAAAACTGCCATCCACAACGTAGAGATTATCAACATCATGGGTACGGCAATTCAGGTCAAGGACTGAGGTTTTGGAGTCTGTGCCAAACCGACAAGTACCGCATTGATGACCAACGGATTGTACCGGCATCTGGGCACGGGGATACAGGCTAAAGGGAATGACGTGCTTGGCACAACAACGGTTGAGGGATTTGAGTACAGATGTCCACCGGTGAATTAGGCGATCGCCTGCTTCCGTATTGTTCGGCGTATAATCTAGGCTAATCTTGTCGCCCGCCACCCGAACGCGATTATTTGGATCTGGCAAATCTTCTGTCTGCAACCACCAACCAACAGAGCGCTCAGCAATCAAATGCCGCTCATATTCAGGAATCAATTTTACCAGCGGAGCCATAAGCCCAGGAGCTTCAGCCGGCAGCATATCAGCTAACACATTGCCAGTATTTTGTACCATGCCCATTGGGTAAGGAAAATCCGGCTCTCCCCAATAATAATCATTTACAGCAATTGTTTTTTGAAAGCTAGCTTGATTCACTTCTAGGTGCATGGAAACTAGAGCGGTTGCCAGATGTTTCATCAAATTCCGCCCCACCATATCGGAACTATTTGCTAATCCATTGGGGTGATTCTCGTTTGCCGATTGCAATAACAACACAGCCGAATTAATTGCACCGCAGGAAACCACCACAATATCGCCTGTAAACTGCTGCCGCTCCCCTAAAATTTCTGTTTCTACCCCCGTCACCTCTCGCCCTGATTTGCTGGTATGCAGTCGCAGGACTTTTGCATTAGTTATTAGGGTAAAATTGGCATACCTTTCGCGGGTAGGACGAATTGCATTCACATCCGCATCGGCTTTCGCGCCTACTAAACAAGGATAGCCGTCAAATGTATCGCAGCGAATGCAAGGGCTTTTTGTGCGATCGCCTTCATTCAGCTTTAATCCTAATGGCAAATTAAACGGATTGTAGCCAAGTTCTCGAATCTCATTTGCGAGTACCTGCATATCAGGTTCGTGGCTGACAGCCGGATAAGGATAAGGTTGGCTGCACGGCGGTTCAGTTGGATCGGTTCCTCGCTCTCCATGAACGTCATAGAGTGCTTCTGCTTGCGTGTAATATGGCTCAAAATCGGCGTATTTGAGCGGCCATTCTGGAGAAATTCCTCCCTTATGAATTACGCGATCGAAATCTCGTTCTCGAAGCCGCAAAAGAGCCGCACCATAAACTTTTGTATTGCCGCCAACCCAATAGCCTGTCTGGGGTCTAAACTCCTTGCCTTCCCTGTCGTACCAGCGCTCGTCCGTGTGATAGCGCTCTTTTTGATAAACTTCTAGCGCACTCCAATTAGCTTTTTCCCTGGGCAAAAAGTCGCCTCGTTCTAGCACTAAAATCTTTTTACCAGTCGGTGCGAGACGGTGAGCGAGCGTACCTCCACCCGCACCTGTGCCAATAATGATGATATCGTAGTGATTCGCGGGATTTACCATTGCCAAGTTTTTGCCAAATTGTGCTGGTTTGAGAATAATTTTACCTTAGCTCACTGGTTAAATACTATCCAGAGATTCAGGAATCAAAACAGTATCAATGATGTGAATTACACCGTTATCTGCTTCCACATCTGGAGTGACTACCTTAGCATCGTTTACCTTAACTCCATCAGAGGTATTAATCTTGAGCGTTGAACCTTCGGAGGTGGTGACAGAATCAGTTTTGCCAATTTCTGCTGCTGTGATTTTTTGGTCGGGAATGACATGATAGGTTAAAACTTTGATTAGATCCGGGATATTTTCTAGCAAAGCTTCTACAGTGCCCGATGGCAGTTTAGAAAACGCTTCATCAGTTGGAGCAAAAACGGTAAACGGCCCTTCTGCTTTTAAACCCTCTGCTAAGCCAGCAACATTGAGAGCCGTTACTAAAGTAGCGAAAGTACCGGCATTGATTGCAGTATCTACAACGTCAGGCATTGTCAATCTCCTTAATATTTACAGGGGTTTTACAGTTAAACTTGAAATTACCAACGCGATTTTAGTGGCGATCTAGCAAGACTTGCCCTGCATCAATTCGGATGCGAAATAAGCTGTAAGGTTTCTCGCGCAAGTCTTGCCCATTATGATAGCTGGGGTTCCTATTCCACTGGTCTACAGTAAAGTAGAGATAGCCGTCTTGGGCAACAAAAAGGCAATTCGGCCACAGCATTCGCGCATCGTGTGCGACTGTTTCCAACGTACCATCCGGTAGGCGGCGCAAAATCGAATTGTTTTCGTAGTTCGTCACGTAAAGGCGATTTTTAGCATCGGAAACCATGCCACCGGAAGCGCCTTTTTCACCGTGATCTATGACTGTGGCCGCCACCTCTTCATCAGGTAGATTTTGATTAACTAATGCTTCAATGCTGGCGCTGTAAAGGTGCCGGCTTGCCAGGGGACAATAGAACAGTCTTTGACCGTCACCGCTGAGGGCAATGCCATCGCTACCGGTGTGAATGTGTTTGGGCGGTTGGCCTGGGTGGCGCACCATCATCGGTTGGCCTTCGACTACTGGCAAAAAGCCTGGAATTGGTTTAGTTGAAGGATGGTCATTGAGTTTGCGCCAACTTTTTCCAGAGGCTAAATCTACGACAACAATGCCGTTAGGCCCTTCTTCCGATGAGTCGGTAATAAAGGCAATTCCTTCTTCTCCCCAGCGCAGATCGACGCGCACATCATTGAGGGTAGAATTGGCAGAGGCGATGGATTCGGGAAAGAGAATTTTTTTGACAATGCGATCGCTTTCCAGGTCAATTGCCACCAGTTTCGGGCCGCCGGGAGGAACTGAATTTTGTTTAATTTTTGCGTGGTCTAACAGCCAAAGGCGATCGCGTGCGTCGATGGTCATGCCTTGTACGCAAAGCAACCGTTCTGAGGGCGAAGCTGAATCTAACTTGTGGATTTCTGCATTGGGATAGGGAACGGGATTGCCGTTTTTTTCTGGCGGCTGTTTGAGTTCCGCAACGGTGAATTCTACATCGTCAACCAGACGGGGGTAGCTGATGAAAATTCGCCCTTGCTTGGATACGGCAACACCGATGGGCATGGGACCATCGAATAGCGTTATTAGCTCTAGATTGCCAGCGGATTTGTCAGCAGGCAATGAAGGCATAGCGGCCAAAGGTTCGGTTGCGACCAAGTTCGCCATTGCACTAATCCTATTAAGATTATGAATGATTTAAAAAAGCAGAAATTTAGATGTTAATTATATCTAAAAAAGGTCTAGCCTGCTATTTAATTAACAAAGCACAACAACTTTTTTGGATATTTCGCTGCGGTTAAGTTAACATTATTGAGAAGATTTTAATATCTATCTAATGGCTTAAGTGAGATTTATATCTAAAGACTGATTTGTATTTGAATAATCGTTATTTCAGGATATAAATGACCTTGAAAATGGTAGAAAATACTAATGCTTGAAGGCATCAATATTTATGACGATCGCATGAAATCGCTCCTGCGTCCTGGTGCTTCACTCCAGAAGGTTGCCAGCGGTGCAGTCTGGAGCGAAGGCCCGGTTTATTTCCATGAAGATGATAGCGTGGTGTGGAGTGACGCTCACGGCAACCGCCTGCTGCGCTGGAGTCCCAGTGAGGGAGTGAGCGTTTTGCGCGATCCGTCCGACTATCAAAGTGGCAATTACCGCGATCGCGAAGGTCGCCTTGTCTCGTGTTCGTCGGGTTTGCGCGCGATCGTCCGCCGCGAACACAGCGGCGAATGGCAGGTGTTAGTCGATCGCTACCAAGGCAAGCGCCTCAACAGCCCGAATGACCTGGTAGTGAAGAGTGACGGCACGATCTGGTTTACTGACCCCCCCTACGGCCTCACGCAGCCAAACCAGGGATACGGCGGCGAACAGGAACAGCCTGGATGTTTTGTGTACCGCTTCGATCCGGCGACGGGTGCGATCGATGCAGTGGTGACGGATATGTTGCGCCCCAACGGCCTCGCCTTCAATCCAGACGAAAGCATCCTGTATGTGTCGGATAGTTCAGCTTTCAATATGCCCGAAGGATATCACCACATCCGCGCCTATGATGTTGTAGGCGATGGCGATGCGGACAATGGCCGCGTGTTCGCAGTCATAGATCCTGGTGAACCCGACGGGTTGCGAACGGACGAACACGGCAATATTTTTACGAGTTCCAAAGATAGCGTGCAAGTGTACGCGCCCGACGGTACTCGCTTGGGGAAAATTCCGCTACCGGAGACGTGCGCTAACCTGACTTTTGGGGGAGCCCAGCGCGATCGCCTTTTGATTGCGGCTGGCACCTCTTTGTATGCGATCGATCTCAACACTCGCGGGGTGCAGTAAGTAGAAGAGAAAAGGCTGTATAGCCGACTATTTACGAATCTGTACTTGACGTTTCATCATGTCCAGTTTGGAATATCTCAATAGATTGGAAATGACAAAATGATTTATAAATTTGCTCTTGGCTTGGCGATCGCGCTTCTGTTCGCTCAAGTTTCACCTCATCTGCCAGAACTAAGTTTCAAACTGCTTAGTTCACTCAATCCCGTCTTTCCGGCCGACCTTCCCGGCTGGGCACTTTTATTGTTGAGAGTGGGTGTCGGCGGCTTATTCCTGCTGCACGGCTACCCAAAAATAACACATCTTCGGGAGTGGTCTGATGCTCTGAAAATGCCGCTGTTTCTGTGCTTTCTCTCAGCAGCTTCCATGTTAGCTGGCGGAGTTTGCCTGATTCTGGGATTTCTCACACTCTTAGCAAGTCTGCCGATTCTCGGTTCAATGCTATTCGCTATCTATTTAGATATATCCAAACGGTTGCCTTTTGTTGCTAGCGATCCGTATTTAATTCCTCAAGGGCAGTATGAAGGGCCAAATGGCAAGGGCGAACCGCCAAGCTGGGAAAAAGCGTTTATGTACTGCTTGATGCTGATTGCGATCGCCATTTTAGGGCCTGGTGCATATTCGCTGGATGCTTTAATTTTTAGAGGCTAAATTATTGGTTGGCAGTCTGTTAGCTAGACTATTAGCATTTCGCGATCGCTCTTTACCTATTGTGCGATCGCAGTTTTGGCCTAAAGCGAGGCTGACTCTGCTAAATAAATAGTAACCCGAGCAAATAAAGATGAACAAATATATAAAAGACTGAATCAAGTTCTTGCCCGGATAGAAAGAAGCTTAAAATACGCCTCCAAATAAGTATTATCGTCAAAACCATCAATCATTAATTAAATAACTAGAAATTGATGAAACAGCCTTAATTAAAAGCCAAGGTAATTACTGTGCTGTATTAATAGATGTAATTAACTCAATGACCCTTATCGAAGAATGAATAAAACTTCAATTTAAATAAAATAATAAAAATAGCCCGATTAAAAAATATGTATCTCGCTCTCAAGATAATGCCTGACTTAAAAGAAAACTTTAGAGAAACTATTGAGCGGTAAATAAATTGGCGAGAGGGATTATGTAAACCTGGAGAATTACACTTGAGAGCAAAAAAATATTTTTCTGACAGCCGGCACACTATTATCCGTTGGCTAGATGAGATTATTGCTTACTTTGATAATATGAGTATAAGTCGTGGTGTTGAGGGTATAAAAAACAAGCTCCAGTTCATAAAACGTTCTGGTTATGGTTTGAAAAATCTTAAAAAATACTCTCGTTAGATGTTTGCTTACTGGCACTTTAATGGTGAGTTTTGCCGATCAACTAATCAATAGCCTAGTTAATCAATAAGTTGTGATAAAATATAGCATCTTGCCTTCACAGGACCAAATCTGTAATTAATGGCAAATGATCCGAACCGACATTGCGACCAGTACGAATCTTCAAAACACCAATTTCTTTGCTGACTAGAAAGTGATCGATCGGAATATAAGCTAGTGGCATAAAAGTCGGCCAAGTCGGTAAAATGCCAAACCCCGATCGCGCATTTCGCAAATTTCCGGTTTTTACCATATTTTTGTAGAACGGCGACCACATTGTGGTATTGAAATCGCCAACCACAATCAGCGGATTTTTGACTTGGGCTGCATACTCGCCGATGCCTGCTAGCTGTTTATTGCGATCGATAAAACTCTCTTGTTTGACTGGCACAGTCGGATGAGCAAGAATCAGAGAAATGATTTTACCTTGAAATTTAACATCCGCCGACAAGCTCTTTCTTCGATTTGAAAAGGCTTTAACAGAGGAATTTTCTAAAGGCAGCTTGCTGTATATTGCACTGCCAAATCTCTCAGATTCTTGCTGGGTAGAAAAGTAAGGAAAAATCTCGCTTAAAACCGATAATTCTTTTGCCCAAGTTGAGTTAACTTCTACAAAAACCGCGATATCAGGTTGTTCTGCTTTAACCAGCGAGATCACCTCAGAATATCGCCGATTACTCCTTAAAACATTTGAATGCAAAATCCGCAAGTTGTGTCCGGGAGTTACTGCGGCAACTGCTGGCGCTGGAAAATACCAAGGCACAATTTCCGCCAAATTAATGATAATGCAAAATGCGCTCACCAGCAGCCATAGTTTTTTTGAGCGCACGAGAGCGAAAAATATAAAAGTAGAGAAACCAACCACTAGGTATTGTAGTTTAAAATGAGAACTCAATTCAAAAAAAATGTTGAATTGTCCTAAATAACCGACTATTGACAATACGACATTTACAGTTGCTGCGATAATAAACCATTTTAAAATTATGTGTTTTAAACTAAGGTTTTTGTTTGGTATGCTGTGCATCACCGCCCATTTAAGCTTGATTTTAAGGTCGTTAGTAATCGGCAATTTATCAATTTCTCTTACCAGTTGTTCTTCCTGTTCCAACTCTCGCCGCTTTTGATAAAATCTCACCAGCAAGCTATCTATCACAAAATAACTAAACGAATTGGCAACAAATCCTACAAATACCAACACACCTAAGCCGATCAGCATACCAAAGGAACCGCCGACTTTGACCAAACCCGACCAAACGGCGGCGTCACCTGTTTTTCCTGTAGCTAATATGGCGATAAATAGCATTAAAGTAGGCAATCCTACCGTGATTGTGTTTCTGATGAGAGAGTCCATTGTTTATTTTCTCTGCTAACCTTTTTTAGATTGGCTGGTTGCTCTAAATTTCATAAATTTCTAACGGTAAGTTGTCGGGATCTCGGAAAAATGTAAACCGTTTTTCTGTAATCTCGTCAAGGCGAATTTCTTCTACTTCTACTCGTTGAGATTTTAAGTATGTAACTGATTCTTCGATGTCATCAACTGCAAAAGCTAAATGTCTCAAACCGCAAGCTTCAGGATTGTTAATTCTTTCGGGAGGATGGGGAAATGAGAAAAGCTCAAGGGTGTCGCCGTTTCCGACTCGCAAATCTAGTTTGTAAGAATTTCTCTGGGTTCGGAAAGTTTCTTTGATAATGGAACATCCCAATACTTCTACATAAAATTTTTTGGAGGCTTCGTAATCAGAGCAAATAATCGCCACATGATGTATTGCTTTTATTTTCATTTTAAAAAACTTAGTTAGTTGCGTTTTTCTGAGATGTTGCACCATTCTCAATAAGCTTTTTATGAACAGGATTGCCGGCCTGTTCCACAAAAAGTGAATTTTCTCGCTTCACAGGCTGGAAATCCTGTTCTTGAGAATCGTCGAAGATGTGAGGTTTGTTCAAATGCACAGCACGCTATTAACAATTATATTTGACGATCGCAGACTCGGCGAAAAACCCTGCGAAATTCA
Source organism: Microcoleus sp. Pol12A5 (assembly GCF_036701435.1). Classification (NCBI taxonomy): domain Bacteria; kingdom Bacillati; phylum Cyanobacteriota; class Cyanophyceae; order Oscillatoriales; family Microcoleaceae; genus Microcoleus; species Microcoleus sp. Pol12A5. Next base: position 9,316 of record NZ_JAUBQU010000027.1, on the reverse strand, counting down.
GCGCGATCGGTCTTTATTTTCCCCCGCACAAATCTTAATTGAAAAAATTATGTAAAAAAAGTACCCTACTTTGATAAAATGAGAGTTTTGCAGTCAATCACTCAATTTGCATCTCAGGAAACAAGCACTATGGCCCGTATGTATTACGACACCGACGCGAACCTAGACCTCTTAGCCAACAAAACGATTGCTATCATCGGCTACGGTTCCCAAGGACACGCCCACGCCCTCAACCTCAAAGACAGCGGCATGAATGTCGTTGTCGGTTTGTATCCCGGTAGCAAATCTGCCGCCAAAGCAACCGACGCGGGTCTAACAGTTCACCCGGTAGACAAAGCAGCCGCCGCCGCTGACTTCATCATGATTTTATTGCCCGATGAAGTTCAAAAAACTATTTACAAAGAACAAATCGAACCGAACCTTTCTGAAGGAAATGTTTTAGCATTTGCTCACGGTTTTAACATTCACTTCGGCCAAGTTGTTCCCCCTGCCAATGTAGACGTAGTAATGGTTGCCCCCAAAGGCCCCGGACACTTGGTGCGGCGCACTTACGAACAAGGGGAAGGTGTTCCCAGTTTGTTTGCAGTATATCAAGATGCTTCCGGTCAAGCGCGCGATCGGGCAATGGCCTATGCTAAAGGTATCGGCGGCACCAGAGCCGGCATTCTGGAAACCACTTTCCGCGAAGAAACAGAAACGGATCTTTTTGGCGAACAAGTAGTTTTGTGCGGCGGTTTGAGCGCCTTAATTAAAGCTGGATTTGAAACTTTAGTTGATGCCGGATACCAACCGGAATTAGCTTATTTTGAATGTTTGCACGAAGTTAAACTTATCGTTGACTTAGTAGTAGAAGGAGGCCTCGCCAAAATGCGCGACAGCATCTCCAATACCGCAGAATACGGCGATTTAACTCGCGGCCCCCGCATCGTTACGGATCAAACCCGCGCCGAAATGCGGAAAATTCTCAGCGAAATTCAATCCGGCCAATTTGCCCGCGAATTCGTGCTCGAAAACCAAGCCGGCAAACCAGGCTTTACCTCCATGCGCCGTCAGGAAGCAGAACATCCTATTGAAGAAGTTGGTAAAGATTTGCGAGCTATGTTTAGCTGGTTGAAAAAGCACGCCTAATCAATTTTAGATTTTAGATTTTAGATTTTAGATGGGAAGACCAATCTAAAACAGTCCTGGAGGCATAACCTCTATCTGTAGGGTGTGCAATGCACACCTTACTGCTTTGATGAAAATCTAAAATTTCAAGTTTAATCGATTTGAGATTGGAGGAAAAATCTAAAATCTACAATCTCAAATCGTATTGTTTGGTTGTGCTTCGCTTCACCCAACCTACAAGAAAATGGCTAAGTATTGTTATAGAAACTGGCTTTTTCGCTGGTAGGTCAAAACTATCGACTGGGACTAGGAGTTTTTTGCAATTTTTCAATATCCTCTTGCCTTTTCTCGTTGAAATCTCTCGGCCTCAACCAATCTGGCCACAACCCGACGAAAAACTTCCGACTTGCCACGCTAGTATCTCTTACAGGTTTGGGGAGAAAAGTTAAGGTGTCGCCGTAAAGGGTAAACAGGGCTGCAAACAGCAGCAACAGCGGGATAAGATTTTTTTTAAGCATGGCAGTTTGGGGGTAGAGTTTGTGAAAGCGCTTTGTTATATTTTGCCCTTGCACGGACAAAATATATCAGAGACAGCTTAAGAAGAAAAATACACCCTTCGGGGCTACGCGGCCGCGCAGAGAACAGAAAAGACTGCTGCTCACAATATGATGTCCTCTCGAACGACCACTACAAACACTTTTATTATAGGTGTTGGACCGGACATCAAATTATTAGCTAATGACTAATAGCGGTAAGGTGCGCCCTCCGCACCCTACCTAATTATTTTCGAGGTCGAGAACTGTAGAAGATACTAGGTTTTTGGGCGTTTACCTACTTAATTATTAATGACTACTTATTTCCTTGAATAAAAGTTTGCACTACTGCATTAATTTCAGGGGAAATTTCTGTTACCAGCCGCACCGGGATTTCATTGGTAGAGGCAAATTGGGCGTATTCGGGCGTTAGAAAAACTGCATATTTGTCAGCTTCAGGAGTTAGTTGAGCGGCGGTGGCTAAAGTTACAGCTTTTATATAATTGCGTATGCTAGCAGCTTGGTCGCCGACAAATTCATCCCCGGTAATGACTGTGCTAGGTCTCCGAACTTGGTTTAAAGTTGTACTGGTATCTTTGACGCTTAAGTGGGTTCCTCCTACAAAACCGACTAGCCATTTGGGAGATGGAATCTTTGGGAAGCCGGCAATTTGTTCGGCTAAGGCGGGAGTGGTTTTGTCCGCAGAAGATGCTACTATTAATGTAGGAATTTCAATTGAACTCAAACCCGTTTCTCCAAATAGTAATGATGTGATAGGATTCATGGCGATCGCCCTTTTAATCCTCCCATCCCGCAATTGATACCGTTCTTCGGGCAATCCGGCCGCCGCGCACTGAATGCCTTCGCCTAAGCTGAACCCAATCAAATCTCCCTGACACCGCTGTTTGAGTCCACTCAATTGCAGTTCGGCGCCGGCCACGGACAAGGCTGTAGCGCCCCCGAAAGAATAGCCAATTATTACCGATGGATCGATCGCCATTTTCCCCTGCAAGTTATCATCAGTTTGGTTCAATTTTGTCAGTTCGTCGAGTACAAAACTGATGTCTTTGGGACGGTCTAAAAACTCTTGAGGAGCTAGCAAGGGACACTTCCCCGCCATCGCAGCATTGGTATTCGTCTCGTTGCTGCCTGGATGTTCTAAAGCTGCTACTACATAGCCGTGAGACGCCAAATGCTCCGCTAAGTAGCGCAAATCCGTGCGGACGGAACCCAACCCGTGAGAAAAGACGATCGTCGGTTTGTCGGCTGTTGCAGCTTTCGACCAATACACATCCACCGGAATAGGTCGATTGCGGGCGCTATCGTTCAAATCTAGCGCCCGTACCTGCACCGAATTAGGGCCGGGTTGGGTTGGATCGAAAGGCAGGTTAAACAGGGGTTTAACCGGTGCTAACTGAGGTGCGATCGCCGCCATAAAGCGCTGAGTTTGCCAAAAACTTGCGTTCATATTTCCCAAAACTGCGAAAGCTCGATCGAGATCTACCACGACCCGCGAGCTTGGATAAGATTCAATAAAACTCAATACCGATAAGCCTTCTGGCGCGTTGGCTCCCTGCAGCAGAGCCGCTCGCAACGCTTCCACACCCCCACCGTCGCCGCTGGGTATCACTGTAGTCAAATCCGTCAGGATGGCAGTGCCGATGCCCGTATTTAGCAAGTTGCTCAGGCCGACTACATTTAAGGGAATTTTCGCTTGCAGCGCCCGAAAAATTTTACTCCGCTGTTCGGAGGACAGGAGATTGGCATAAGCTTGCAGTTTTGCCGGGACATTTCCTGTTTCTGCGAGTTCGCGCAAATCTGCAACCGATATTGAAGATTCTAAAATACCTTTGCGGACAACAACAGTTTCTGCAGCTTTTACAGGAGATGTCACGTCGCTGAAAGGATTAATCGAAATCGAACCCAAAACACTCGCCACCGAAGAAAACCATCTGAAATTTGGTCTGATGCTCATTTTTACCTTATTGAACTAGAGGGGGTAGATCACCATATTCTCAAAATTCTCCCAGATACCGAGAAATTGTCCTAGATGCCGAGAAATTGTCTTCATCGGGGTGCGATCGGCAAAGCACCTACGCATATTTACTTGCCGATCGCACATTCGGTACCTAAGTACACTTCTTGTGCGGGTGCTAACGATGATGAGTTGAAGGATTTTTTTACCGACCGCCCAAAAAATACAAACTTCACGAGTGAAAAGAGCGATCTGCTCGCCAGATTAATTTTCCGGAAACTGCACGGCGCGTGTCCTGACTGGGGGTAATATTAATTCTGATGATACCGGATTTGATATTTTTTAAGGCACTAAGCCAAATTGCGGTAAGGGCAAGATTCAAAATAGGGTCTATCGATTAGCTATCAAAGTTTTGCCTAAAAACTATGTACGGCTATCTAGTATATTTCAGAGTCGCGCAGCGGAAGTTTTGCTAGCAATTCCGTTGAATTAGGATTAAATATAGGACTTAAGCTAATCCGCATTTAAATTGCATAGTAAAATAATTTTTTCCTCTTGTGGGGTGGGCATCCTGCCCGCCCTCAACATACAAATTAAATGTACAACAGCTTACACAATTGTCACAAATAGGGGGTTAAATTTTAGGTATGTAGTTGCGATTGTGCGCTCTTAGCTTAAGAAAGATCGCACAAGCATAACTACATACCTTTGTTTAATTTGCCACTTGGCTTTAGTCCTCCAACATTAACCCCAGATGAATGCAGATTCATAACATCATCGGCGGTTAAAATCTTCCTCAAGATACAGGAAAATAAACAACAAGCATCGAAATATTCTGGTGAGTCCGGGCGATCGCTTCCGGTTCTTTGAGAGTTCCCGGTTTTTCCCACAAATTCTGTTGCTGAGAAATTGTTGTTAAAATCAGCAAATCGTGTTCTAACAAATTCTGCGAAACTAGCTTGATAAAATTTCCCCGCACCAGATTTACTGGTATCTCAGAAAGAATTTCCACCTCCGCCGCACTTTTCTGGCTTTTCTCCCGTTGTGTCGCCACCAACAACACTTGCAAACTCGCCTTAAGTTCCTCTGCCAAACTCTTAGCAATATTCACGGTTTCCTGAAACCCAAACCGAGTCAACTCGCTGTCAGTTACCGCCAAAATAACTCTGGCTGTATTCTGGAGAGGATCGGGAAATCGAGCAATCAGTACGGGTACGGGCGATCGCCTGACCACATTATCAATGATGCTGCCAAAAAAATTGTCGCGAGTCGTAGAAAATCCCTTCCAACCGCAAACAATTAAACTAGCCTCGCGTTCGGTTGCACTCCGAAGGATTCCGCGATCGATCGCATCATCTATCCTCGCGATCGGTTCAACCGCACAAGCAGCGGCATGAGCCACAGTTTCCGCAGCCTTCAAAAGTTGAGTTTGCTGCATTTTCTCTGCGGGCAAAATTGCTTCCCCGCGATCGGACAAAATATGCAGCGGTAGCAAAGTTCCCTGAGATTTTTTGGCTAAAATCAAAGCCAAACGCAGCAAATTATCTTCCGTATTCGGATTAGCAACAGGCACTAAAACTCGCTCTCCCCATGAAAGCTTTCCCAAACTAGGAGTCGGCAAACTCGACCCCGGCTGCTGCATTTGTTGACCCCACCGAGATACAATCCAAGGAGAAGCGACACAAGTTACTAAAATCATGGCAATGATGCCGTTCACCGTTACGCGATCGACCAATTTAATCTCAAAAGCAACCGTAATCGCCGCCAAAGTAGAAGCAGCTTGAGCAACAGAAAGACCGAACATTACCATAATGCTGGGAAACTCAAAACGAAATAATTTCCCCGGTAGCCAAGCTGCCAAAAACTTGCTCACCACCTCAGCTACAATCATCACCGCAGCCACCAACAAAGACTGCGGCTGCTTCACCAAAATTAGCGGGTCAATTAACATCCCCACAGAAATCAGAAAAAACGGCACAAACAGCGTATTGCCAATAAACTCAATCCGATTCATCAAGGGACTCATTTTGGGAATAATTTGAGTAATGGCAATTCCCGATAAAAACGCACCAATAATTGCTTCAATTTCAATTATTTCTGCTGCGTAAGAAACTAGAAATAGGGTAGCCAATACAAATATAAATTCGGCATTTTCGTCGTGACCGAATTTCTTAAAGAACCAGCGACCGATTTTGGGAACTCCCCACAAAGTACCAAAAGTGTAGATAGCAAGAGATGGAATTAGAAACAGCCAAAATTCGAGAGTGAGATTTCCTTTGAAAGCTTTGACAACAATTGCCAGCACCAACAGGCCCAACACATTCGTAATTAAAGTCCCGCCCAAAGTCGTAGTAATAGTCTGAGTTCGCATCAATCCCAATTTGGTGAGAATTGGCAGCGCTAAAAGTGTGTGCGTAGCGAAACAAGAAGCGACTAAAATTGCAGCCAGCCAGCTATATCCCAACAGCAGCATCGCTGCTGTCCCCAATATCATCGGTAGCGAAAAAGTAGCCAGCCCAAATATGACAGCTTTGTCCGCATTTAGTTTGAGGTCGTCGAGGCTAGTTTCCAGTCCCGCTAGGAACATCAAAAACAGCAATCCTACAGTACCTAACAAAACAATAGTAGCGTCCCGTTGCAGCAAATTGAGACCGTTGGGCCCGACGATTACGCCAGCAATAATTAAACCGACTATTCCCGGCAGTCGCAAGCGCTCAAATACCAGCGGCGCGATTAGCATGATTGCTAAAAGAACTAGAAAAACGGGAACGGGAGCGGTAATCGGCCCGGAAGTTAACATAAATTTCACCCTAAATATTGGCAGCGAACTGCTATTATATTTAAAATCAAATAATCAAAATATCTATCAATCTAAAGAGGTATTATCAATAAATTACAGCCTAATTGGTAATAAGTAATACTGGGCGGTAGCAACTAGGTTTATAGGGAAAACATGGGTTTGATGACTATAAATTAGGTGCATCACGAACTCCGATAAAAAACTATCTTTTTCAGTCCTGGAGTCACAAAAACCCGGTTAAAATTCAAAATAACAGGTTGTGAGCGATCGACGTTAACGCCGAAACCTGGTTTGTGATCCTATTTGCGTCCACCACTATTTAGGTATCAAATGCAGGGAGACACAGACATATATCCCAAGATGGAGCTTGGCAAACTCGGTCTAATTCAGAAACCCGGTTTCTTAAAAAAAACCGGGTTTTTCACCACAACAGACAAATTAAATGGGTTAGTCTTGGACGAGAAACAACTCGGTTTCTACGCAACGTACTTAACCTTACCCTTACGGTAGCTAAGTATGTATTTCTTGTCAAGATTTTTCCATCTAATTTTCAATGATATGCTAAGCGATCGACACAATACTAGCTCGCTCGTAAGGCAATCTGTTAGTCGGCAAAACATCCAGATTAATTTGCAACGAATCCAAAGCCGGATTTTCGGCTAGCAGCTTTTGCGTCAAACTCTTATTAAGAATTTCCCAGAAATCCGTTTCATTGGGATAATTAGTCAAGAAACTGTCGATGCTTTTGTAAATCGGCACAAAGTCTGGATACTCATCCTGCGTAATTCCTGGTTTGTACTGATATTTGACATCAATATTGAGGTTATTCAAACCCTGGTGAGCGATCGAGTAATTAGCAATCTTGAAATCCCAGGCTTCGCCTAATTTACCATCTTGAGTGCGAGTAACGGTACTGCTGCGCTCGTAAGGCAATCGGTTCGTCGGTAAAACATCCAAATTAACCGTCACCGACGAAACTGCCGGATTATCAGCAAGCACTTTTTCGGTCACATTTTTGTTAACAATTTCCCAAAAATCTGTTTCGTTCGGGTAGTTAACTAAAAGATTGTCAATGCTCTTGTAAATAGGCACAAAATCAGGATACTGATAATTTTGAATCCCGTCTTGGTACTTATAATTTACATCAATATTCAGGTTGTTTAACCCTTGATGATTAATTGGGTAATTTGCCAATGTAAAATTCCATTTCTGGGTCAGTTGAGCATCGGATGGAAAGAAAGCAATTCCTATTGGACGCTGTAGCTTGCTGTCGGGAGGGACAAAAATAGAACTGTTACTGGACCCAGGATTTCCCGATATGGGCAGCGGTTCGTCAGTCTTGCCATTATACCGCAAAACGGCGCCGGCACCGTTAGCATTAGCGCGGTTGTCAAAGCCAACTGCAAACAAATTGCCGATCGGCGAAAAGGCCAAACTACCTACATAATTGCTACTGGGCGAAGTATCAGTATAATTGGTAGATAAAACCTTGACCAATTCCCCACTTTTTAAATTGTAGCGCCTGATATCGTTAGCAAAATCGCTGACATAAAGATCGCCGTCAGCGGGCCCGATTGCCATTCCCAAAAGACTTGCAAATCCCTGACCCCGAGGCGAAGGATCGGGCGAAGCAAAGATACTTGACTGCCGGGTTTGGGGGTTGTAACGCAGCACCTGACTGGGGAAACTTGCGCTAAAATCAGCTTGACCGTTGCTCGCAACACTCCCCTCCGTTGTCACATACAAATTGCCGTCAGGCGCAAACAGTAAACCGTTCGGGCCATTCAATCCTCCTGCTTGCTGATTTCCCGAAGCAAATACATCAATAAATTGTCCTGTTTTGCCGTTATATCGAAGAATTTGGTCACTCAAAAAACTGCTGACATAAAAATTACCGTCAGGGCCAAAAGCTAAACCGTAAGGGCGAAACAATCCGCCAGTTTCATCGGCCGCCGTGTTCGGATTATCGCCGACAAACTTGTCAATAAAGGCGCCAGTAATTCCGTCATACCGCAATACCGCAGAGGCTGTCGGTTCTCCCGAATTTCCGGGCTTGTCGCCGCTAGTAACGTAAATGTCCGACTTATCATCGCCATTGCCATCGGGTCCAAAAACGATCGTATCTGGATTGAACAAACCGCCGTTTCCCGGTGGAATAAATTCCCCTAGAAAATTGCCGGTATTGCCGTCAAACCGAAGTACATTATTTCCCCGGCTATTGCCAACTAGGAAAGTTCCTTGAGGATTGCTGGGTTGAGTGCGAGTAACTTTGCTGGTGCGGTTGTAGGGCAAGGTTTGGCTTGGCAGAACGTTGAAATCTATCTTAATTGCTGCCAAGGCAGGATTTTCGTTGAGGATATTTTGAGTCAAGTTTTTATTGACAACTTCCCAAAAATCAGTTTCGTTCGGATATGTGGTTAAAAAGTTATCAAGGCTCTTGTAGATTGGCACAAAATCGGGATATTCATTGGGAGCGATTTCCGGCTTGTACTGGTAATCTATATCGAGATTGAGCTTGTTCAATCCTTGGTGATTGATTGCGTAGTCTTTGACTGAAAAATTCCAATCTTCTGTGATTTTGCCCGCTTGACTCCGGAAAACTGTACTGGCGCGCTCGTAGGGCAATCTCTCCGTTGGCAAAACTTCCAGTTGAATCGTAACATCTGTCAGTACCGGATTTTCAGTAAGCACCTTTTCCGTCAAATTTTTGTTAACAATTTCCCAAAAATCTGTTTCGTTCGGGTAGTTAACTAGGAAATTATCAATACTTTGGTAAATGGGAACAAAATCTGGATATTCGTTCGGGGTAATTCCCGGTTTTAACCAGGGTAAGCTCATCTAATTTGGTATAAATTGTACTTGACAATGACTCAAATGAGTGTTCTTAAGTCAAGTCGCTAT
>NZ_JAUBQU010000161.1:0-10555 GCF_036701435.1 Microcoleus sp. Pol12A5 | reverse complement strand
TCAAGAAGGTTTTTTTAGTTATTTAGTAATGCACAAATTCACGTTTTTGTCAAATTAATTTAGATGCGTTTACCCTGGATGTTAGGGTCAGTGAATTGATAGCGCACGTATTCGATTAAGGCATCTTCACCTTCAACGCCTACTCGGTTTTGCAGGTCTGCAAGTTCCCACTTTTCGGCAACTTCTAGTCTGTGGATTCCAGTGTTGTTAATCAAAGCGTAGAGCATAGGTAATTCCCTATTATTTACACCCTAGCGCTAGCCATTTTATTTAAATTATTTGTATATTTGTATTAATATTAATGGGATGCTGCGATGACACAACTAAACTTGGAAAATGTCACAATACCCAGACACAAAGCTGCTCTCAAGCGCCAGGAATTGAGCTTACCGATGGCTGCTGCTGTTAATGAGGGAATTCTGTTACCCCATCACGCGCACTTGGATTATGGATGCGGTCGCGGTGATGATGTTCGCTTCCTTCAAGCAATGGGTTTTCGCTCGCGCGGTTACGACCCTTACTACTTTCCCCGGACGCTAAAAAAAGCGGCTGATGTTGTCACCCTGCTTTATGTTCTTAGCACAATTGAAGTTCCCGTGCTTCGGTGTGAAGTGCTCTATCGCGCTTACCAACTCGCTCGTCAGACTCTGGTGGTTAGCGCTATCACTGGGCGATCGACAAACCACATGGGAATCCCTTACAGCGATGGCGTGATTACACGGTGGGGTACCTTCGAGAAGTGCTATTCCCACACCGAACTCAAACACTTAATTGAAGATACGTTGGGTATACCTGCACGATATCTGGCTCACAATACCTACATTGTTTCCCAAAACTCCAAAGCTCTTCCTTTGATAATCCATAGCAGCGATCGCTCTTACTTAGCAAAATGCCGCTCTTTACTTCATTCCCAGCAGCAGGAATTACAAAGTGCTTGGATTCCTCCCGCTGATGCCATCATTGAAAAGCATTCCTCCATCCAGAAGGGTAAGCGCTATTACTATTTCAGGTTGAAGTCACGCTCTCGTTCTCTTCCCAACGGCAAGCTAACGATGCACTTGGGAAACGCTACCAACGAATGCTACTTGGATGCTGTGCAGGCAATGGAGCGCCGGGACTTACTTCGCATCAACGAACGGAGGCTACTGCGGATTGAAGCTATACTTGATGGGATGAGCGAATGAGTGGAGGACGGAGCCATGACTAATGTTATTTCGATGAAAGATTGGGTACCGGGTTGGGTGAAGGATTCCTACCTCACTGAAGATCAAATTACTGCCTTTGAGGAAGAAGCTCGCCAATCTCAATTAAAGCAAGAGGAGGTTGAGAGTGTTTCGGACAATCAAACCGCGTTAGTTAGCGAAGCTGTGGCAAAGTTAGAATCCATAGACCGAGATAGTTTAGAGAAATGGTTACATCGCATTCCTGCTGAATTGTTACGTGAATTAGTAGATAAACCAAAAAGCTAAAAAAAATTAATAGAATGGCTTACGCAGTGTTTGTAAATAAATAGTAATTTAAGGAATATGGACGATACCGCGCGTTTGGGGTTGACGGCAAAAGCTAAGGCTATCGAACAGTTCATGGAATTGGAAGCTTCCGAAAGAGAGTGGATTTTTCCTCTGCTGAATCGGGGAGTCCAGTCTAGCATCGAAATCATCGAATTGATAGCGGAGAAGCCGCTAACTTTTGAGGAGATTGCTGATGAAATGGATATGAGCCATCACACCATCACCCAAAAACTCAATGCTTTGATTGATGGAGGTTACAGCGGACTAACGCTAACAGCATCCACCGCCTTTTCATGGACTGGCAGGCACCGTAAGTTAGCCCGCCACAACAAAAAAGAATTGGTTGAGCAATTCACAGGACTTTTGGAGAATGCTGATGACTAAGATACTTTTTTGCGACGTAGATGGCACTTTAACGGGTACAGTTAGTGGCGCAACATTCAAGTCGAACCCCCGCGATGTATTGGTACTGCCTGGTGTAGAAAACGCACTAGCTCACTATGCCAAAGAAGGTTATTTGATAATAGGAATCAGCAACGAAGGGGGAGTAGGTGCTGGTCACAAAAAGCTCGAAGCTGCATTTGAAGAGAAACAATACACCTGTTTGCTGCTCCCTCAATTAGACGCTATTTACTTTTGTCCTGATTTTGCGGGACAAATATTATGCCGTGCTGATCGCGATACAGCCACTGAAGTCCAAGTCGAATCAGGCAAGTATTCCAGCTTTCGGAAACCCGGAGCTGGAATGATTGAATATTGCCTATTCTTGTACGGTAGTGATGTGGGTAAGTGCTGGATGGTGGGCGACAGACCGGAAGATGAAAAGGCGGCTGAAGCTATGGGCATCAATTTTATAGCTGCCGATGTGTGGCGGGGTAAATTTACCGCTGTTTAGTAAGTGCCAGTTCATTTACAGATTGGGAAGTTTTTATCACTTTGATTAACCTCAATATAGCATCCGCCGAGATTCTTTATTGAAGTTTTGTTGTGGGCTCGCGCGGTAATACAGTAACGGAACAATCAGTGTTAGTTTCATTTAGAGAATAAGAGCATACACCACTGCCTGAGAATAAAACTTGATGTACTCTCCTAGTTTAACAAAGTAATGACATAGTTGCTATCAGTTGGAATTAGAGTAGCAGAGTATACACCAAAGACTCAGATAAGGTTTGGTGTATACTTTTTTATTGCTAATTAACGGCAGAGTTACTATTAATTTAATTGCTCGAATCGAAGTATACACCAAGACTCTCTGCTGTCACCACTTCAAACCGAGTCCCCACGCTTCGATACTGGCATGGCTTCAAAGCGTGGAAATTGGTAAATCCTGCTCGGGAATCGCACATCTTCCCTTCATAGGTGTGGCTCCACTCAGCATTCTCCAAGCTTTCTCCGAGCTTCATTACCCATCCACAGATTCATTACCAGCGATCGGGGCAGAAAGAGGGGTCTGACCCTCTAAAGTACCCTGATCGCTTTCTTATGTCCTTGATGCGTATGGGTTTGAGCAAAAGCAATGGAGGTGATCAGGGCGATCAGGGCGATCGGGCACTCCTACCCTTTTTTATTAAAGGGGTGTCTTGTTAATTGAGAACTACCCCTACCCCTTCATATTTTTAGGGAGTAGTACCCCGATCGCCCTGATCACCCTGATCACCCTCTTCAAACTATTGATTTATCGTGGTGTTTTTAGTGATCAGGGCATAATAAGGGGTAAGACCCTACAACATACCCCGATCGCCTTGTTATTGCTCAAAGTATTGATTTAGCGTGGTATGTTAGCTGATCAGGGTAAAATAGGGGGTATTACCCCTCATTTTACCCTGATCGCCTTGTTACTAAAAATAAGGGGTAACACCCCTCGTTTGTATGGTGGCAATCAAACGCAGAAATACTCTCCGCACCTACGAAGAGACAAAGATGCGGATAAAAGCGGTGGTTGATAGTCAAAAAGTTAGAAAAACATCCAAAAACTAAGAGACGGCAAAGAAAGAGCTACCGCATGGTTTGAAAAAGACGGGGCTATCAATCACAGTTGCCGACCCAGTATCTCAGTCACTATCGCGGTTACTCCTAAGTTATTGGTAATGGCTTCCCTCACTTTGGGTAGTTTGCCCACAGGAATATAGATACTCTTCACCTTCCACTTACCGTTTGCTTTAACTTTGTAGCGGTAGTGGTTAACGATGCTTTCACCCTTCCAAAAGCTGTACACCAAGCCACTGCCACCCTGAACTGCTGGAGCTTGGTGTATACTCTCGGCTAGTGAATCATTGGTTGCATTACTATCACTTTGGTTGCCATCACTCGGGTATACACCAAGACTCGGTGTTGAGATTTGGTGTATACTTTCGACTGACAAAGAGATGGGGGTGTTGGTATTAGCTTGCTTGCCGTTATTTTGGTATCCACCAGCAACTCTTTGAGGGTTTGGTAAGGCTTGGTGTATACTCTGGGTTGATAAAGCAAAGGCAGAGTTGTTGTTAGTTTTAGGCTCAAGTGTCGAGTATACACCAAGGGGAGCTAATGAGGATTGGTGTATACTACCGTTTACTGAACTAATGGGCGAGTTGCTACCCGCTTTAGTTTCCGAGTCAGAGTATACACTATCACCCGCTAATTGAGCTTGGTGTATACTCTCGGTTAGTGAAGTAATGTCCGAATTGCTATCCGCTTTAGTTTCAGAGTCTGAGGATACACCAAGAGCTTCCGAAGTCGGAGTTTGTGATGGTCGATCTAGTTCAATAAATTCAAAGCGAATTACCCAAACTTCAAGGCTGCTGTTGCTTTTAAAGTATTGCTGGATAAACTCTGCGACTGAGGAACACATTCCGCCCTCAGCCTCTAAGTCTGCATCGGGCATGGCTGCAAGTTCTTCTTTGTAGGGAGCGCAAAGTAACCGACACCAACCAATTTGTTTGCCTCCATACCGGATATCTTTATCCAAAGCTTTGATGAGCTTATTCTGCTCGAAAGCACTGAGGAATTTCTCTGCATGGCTGTCTTTCCAACATCGGCGCGTCACCGTTTTATGGGTAAGACAATGCAGCGTTTTCCAAAAGCTAATACCCAATCCCGATAATGCAAACTCGGTGGTGTTCTCAATCAATGATGCCGAAGACTCGGGCAAGATACTGCACTCGTTTGAGGGCAATGTAAGCTTGTCCGGGCATAACGGTTTTGGCAAAAAGGTATCTGGCTCGGATTCTACCTTTAGTTTTACTCTTGACTCCAAAGTCCGAGATAGTGATGTTCTGGTGGCGAGGCAATCCGTCCAGCCCAGGGGGAATCCGAATATCAACTCCATCCCCATTGCGGATAAATAATGGGATGGGGAAATGATGCCGAGCTTCCTGAGCGATTGTTCGCACTTCGTCAGCCCAGCAGGTTTGGAATTGATGCTCGTATTGCTGCTGTGCAAAGTCCTGAAAGAAAGCGACGATAAAGACTCGGTTTCTTTGGTGTCCAGCTCCCACTTCCTTTGCCGATAGGAGGAGCGGGTCTGTAACACAATATCCTGCCATTCGCAAAGAGGCAACGACTTCTCTACCTCCTCGAACGAGCAAGCCTTCTGGATTCTCGACAACAACAAAGCTGGGTCTAGCTTCGAGGATAATCCTGAGCATTTCCCACCACAAACTTGATTCTGGGTGAGCCAATCCCCCTCGCTTTCCGGCATTGCTCGTACCGGTGCAGGGGAAACCTCCCCAAATGCAATCGTACTGTCCTGGGGCTGCGCTAAAAGTTCGGATGTCGCTGTGAATTGGGATGTGGGGATAGTGCTGTCGGAGTACATATTGAGCATCCTCATCGATTTCTACTAACTGTTCGACTGTGAAACAATTTAGGGCAGCAGCAGCTAACTCAAAACCGCCTATGCCGCTGAAGAGTGAAAGCGTTCGCATCATGGGTTGTACTTCCTTTTTGTAAGAAAAGAAAACCATTAAATAAAATCAGGTTGTCGGCAAAGTCAGCAATCCCTTAGCATCCTGAATTCCTGCTTCTAAGGCTAAGTCTGGTGTATCAAATTCACCCTTTAACTCACCGAAGAGGGAAGCGCTATAAGCCAACCGATAAGCGAACTTCTGGGAATTGCTTGACGAGCGCCACACTTCGACATAGTGCCAGCCTTTCAAAGGTGTGCTGAGCCAGAACTTACTCCGAAGAAGTGGAGCCAAAACTTGCTTGGCTTGCCATCGGTGGTTGCAGTTGTCGCAGCAAACCTCCAAACTATGGGGATGACGGCGGTAAATATCAAAAGAAGCGCAATTCGGACATTGTTTGTTCATAGCTAAAACCAATCCTCCGACTTGGGTGAAAATCTACTTTGATGCTCTGAAGGCGGTTGAGCATCTGGTAATAAATTGAGTTGCGTGGGTTCAGAATTGGTGATTTCTAGCTCGGTATTTGTTACTGCCAAATCTTCAAGAACTCCCGACTTATCGCTAGCTAATTCAAGGGCTTGGGCGTACACCGATGCTCCTAAGTCAAATAATCCCGATTTATCGATTCTTTCCACCCAGTTACCGATACCCAACAAACACTGGCTCCATAAATCAAACTGTTGCCACTGATGGTTCAGTGCATCTGCATCCAACCCCGACCAAGTTTTTATTGCCTTCCTCCACTTCTCAATATCCTGGGGAATCCGCCTCTCAAACTCTTCTCTCAATCCTTTGAGTCGGTCTTTCACTCCCGGTGTCAATGCAGCAAAGATTTCAGAGCGCTGGTGATTCGGTACGCCCAACCCCTTCACCGCTTCATAAGTTGTGCCATCTCGATTCGCTAGTTCCGAAAGCATGGATACCCATTCATCAATGCTGAGCAAGCGATCGGGGTGATCTGGGTTGATGTGGGTACTTAAATCTGCCCTGATTACATCCTGGTTCCCTTGTGGCGTATGGGTTTGAGTAGCAGCGATCAGGGTGATCGGGGTAGACGATAACTCCTCACCTCTTTTCTTAAGGGGTGTGTCTTGTTGCGTAGGAACTACCCTCACCCCTTCATTTTTTAAAGGAGTAGTATCCTGATTGCCCTGATCACCCTGATCACCTTGATCGCTACCCTCAAAGCCTTGATTTTGTGTGGTATTCTTGCTGATCAAGGTAGACTGTATGGTGTCACCCCTCGTTGTACCCTGATCGCCTTGTTGATTAAAATTCGGTGTAAGAGGCTCCCTCTTTTGTTGTTCGTTCCATTCTTCAAAAGCTAATAAGCCACCTTCCGAGCAGAGGAATTTGGCACATCGCCATTCAGGTTCAGCGGGTTGTTGGTTTGGTTTACCTTGGTAGCCGTTAGAAGCATCCTCAGCGAGTGAAACATCGACCATGACACCCGGTAATAGAGCCATGTGAGCCCAATGAGCGGGTTGTAATTCGCCATCTTGGCGGTGTCTGGGTACGTGGTGCTGGGGAATTACTGTTTTGAGGTGAGCTATGAACTTGCTCATGCCCCGGTTGTCTGAGTAACCATGCGCTTTGCAGTAAGCAATGAACCAACTATGGAGTTCGTGGTTTTGGATGGTGGAAGGAGCATTAGTTGGGCGCAAGCACAAATCAATGAAGCTGCGTACCGGGTCGCCGTAGGTAGCTGCATCGAGTTTGGCAAGGCGGATGCGGTGGTTGGTGGAAGGTTGCAGCAGCAGGGTGTCGCGTTCGACTCTGGGCATTGCCAGCGCCCAAGATACGATATCCGCTTTCACGCAAGCAAGTTTATGGCGCAAATAGGGGTCTTCTAATCCTTCTCGCCCTTTGGACAACAGTGGCAAACACCGTCTATCCCAGCCATCGCCCGCATTTTCGATTTGCAGGTGGTCAACGGAAGCGGCCACAAATCGGCAGTTCCATTCTTTGGTGTATCCGCAGGATGAATAAAGGCTGCGACCCGAAAGTTTGCCGTTGTCCACCAATTCGTAAAACGGACGAATCCCGGTGATGTAGCCCCCGGTGTCGGGAATGGTGTACAAAGATTTACCCGTTAGGTGTTGGTGCCGCGATTCGGGATTTGCCAGTTCCGAGAAGTCACCGGAGTGGGAATCCTCCAAGCCAAAGATTTCTCCCCAGAGTCGAAGCAGAGTTCCCTTACCCGAACCCGAAGGCCCGATGATGTGAATGAACTTGCCGTAGGGTGCAGTCGGATCGATGAGCATTGAAGTGTAGGCTCTCACCGCATCCAATTGATCATCCCCAAAAGCGGAGATGATGAAGTTGAGGAAAACATCGGGGCAGGGGCGATCGCGAATGTAATCCGATTCAATGGCAGAAGTGAGGTAGTGAGCGGGGTCGTGGGGCAGGAGTTCTCCCGTTCTCATATCCACGGTGCCATTCTTGAACGCTCTAAAGTGCCTGTTTTGGGGAGGTTCTAGGTAAAGGCGCTTTAATGCGTACTTGAATGCGGAGTTGGTGCAGCTTTCACTGGAGAAAGGGAACGTTTCTTCCCATTCCCACTTACTCACTTGATGGAGTTTGAACACCTTTTCACTGCACGTTGCAATCATGTGTTCGCAGCGCTTCTCGTCCTGGCGCTGCCACCACCCCGCTCCGGTGTATTGATACATGGCGCTGTTGATGGCTTTGTAATGCGTTCCGAATACCTTCCTCACCGCAAAGTCATCGAAAGTTCGCCCCCTGGTGTAGTAGTTGAAATCCAGACCCAACTTGTCGCACAGACTGCGATAAAACTCATCCCGCTTGCGGTCTGGACACTTGGTAACTTGCTCTGAATTATCTTGACTGCCCGCACCCAATTCTTTACCAAACTCCAGCAACCAGGGCGGTGTGGAATTTCCCAGAGTTTCACCGACTGTCGGCCAATAGAATATGTTGAGCGCTACTGCATCCTTAATATTGGTTGCCCACTTAGTCGCTTCTAGGAGCACTGCTTGTTTGTCAGCATCGGTGTTGCCCCTGCAACTAGCTATTTGTTGCGCTTTCCACCTCAAACCGTGCTGGGCTTTTTCTAACTTGGTATGCTCCAGCCAAGCATCGATGCCAAATTGAATGATGAATTTATCCGGGTCGCCGTCGCCGTCTTCTCCCACCGGCAATCGGGGAGCAACATAAGGAACGATGCCCGCCAGCAGCAAAGATTTGATGCAGCTTTCGATACCCTTATCCCCTGCGCTATCCGGGTCGAGGCAAACAATCGCTCTCTCGATTCCCGACCGCCGCAGCGACTGCACCTGTTCTCCCGACAAGCTAGCAGCGACACAAGCTACAACTCTGGTATCTCCCAATGCTTGAGCCACCGCTGCATCGGTAACGCCTTCGACCACTACTACTTCTTTGTGACCCGCCGCCAAAGCTCTATCAAAATAAAGCGGTGATTCCTTTGTGGCTAGCCATGCCCCCTCCTCATCCTTGGGATTCCAGCAAGCGTATTTCTTAGGCATGGTTGGTTCGAGCCAAGGTTGCTCTATTTTCTGAGCTTCCGAGAGTTTCCCCCAAGCCCGATAAGCTGCATCCCTCTCGCCTTTCCACCCCCGGTGATGCTTTTTTAGGGGCAGGGGTTTTGTGGGACAGTGACCGTAAACGGTAAGCGGTTGACCCAATGCCGTGTGCCAAGGAAAAGTAACGTATCCTTCCCACTTGCGGGTCAACACGCCCGCTTCTTCCGCAATCTCTAAGCTGTGGTTCTGCTCTTTGAGCGCTGCTGCAACTTCATCCTTGCTCAGGTAGTAGCCCAATCCCAACTGAGTAATTGCTTCCCGACTCATGCCCCTCTCTGCAATCAAGTGATTGAGAGCGCTACTTCCTACTTCGCTCCACAGCCAATCCCGACACCGAGCGTACACCGCAGCCAGTATCCCCCGGCGCGCTTCCCACTTCGCCGCTACTTCGATTTCCCTGGGAGCGTGTTCGCGTTCGGGTAGCGTTACTCCCACCCTCGATGCTGCTTCCCGCAGCGCTTCTACCCAATCAAGACCCTTGGGATGTTCCCACCGACCTACCTTAATGCTGTGGATGTAGGCAAGGGGGTCGCCTGCAAACTCGCATCCCGCATCGTAGAAGCGGAGAGTATCGGGCCACACTGCAAACGAAGTTCCCGATTTGCTTTTGCGGAACGGACTACCTCCCCGCCACTTCTGATTGCTGCGCTGGAATTGATGCGAGGGATGGTCGTACACCAAGTCGGCAGTGAGTCGGGGCAGCACCTCATGCTCCCAAAACCTTAACAAGCTGACATCTTTAGCGGGGGTGTTGCTGTTTTCGGGAAAATCTGTCATGATGGACTCCTTATTTAAATTAGATTGACCCGGCGCATTAAGAGTGCTACGGGTTATTTTTTTTGGTGTGCTATCCTAGGTGATAGCCTCCAAATCAATGTTCTTCGTGCTTGCACGAAGTATATACTAAATCATAAAGTACAGTTTGTTGAATTAACAAAGATTAATGATTAGAGAAGCGCTAAGCAAAACTCAGGATTATTTTCGGATTAAAGGAACTCAGTTGGCAGAAGAGTCGGGAGTATCGCAGCAGCACTGGAGCGAGTACCGGAACGGGAAAGCGGATGTCGTAACGGCGAAAGCTGCGGCAGCGCTGGAGGCAATGGAGAGAATCCACCCCGGTGCGATCCGCCACTTTTGCTATTTGTTGATGAGTCAGTCGATCGGCAGCGACTTAGAAACGCTGATTGAGGTAGCAGACCTGGAAGAACTTGAAGAGGCGTTCGGGCTCATCGGCAAGCGGATGTTCGCCAAAAATAGCGCTGACAGCGACCTTTCCAAGCGCGTCAAATCTCCTGTAGCGTTGAAGTCTAAGTGACCGATTTATCGGATGCAGTGGCGCAGCCGTCGCCTCACTATCGCTTCATAGCGGCGCTAATCCCTCATCAATAAAGGCGTGTTGCCTATTTTCTTGCTGCCACCAATTGAGCGAGCGAAGGTGTTTCCTGATTGTCCTGATTGGCGGTACACCAAGAATCCAGCATCCGACCGTACAGCGTCGCAGTTTCACAAGCTATGCGGCTGGGTAGTGCTTTTATGTAAAGGATGGAGAAAATAGAGGCGGTTGAGCCTTCAGAATTGCTAATCGGATTTGGTGATT
>NZ_JAUBQU010000295.1:0-1288 GCF_036701435.1 Microcoleus sp. Pol12A5 | reverse complement strand
GTGGGTGTCGGAGTTCCCGCAGGAGTGGGTGTCGGAGTTCCCGCAGGAGTGGGTGTCGGAGTTCCCGCAGGAGTGGGTGTCGGAGTTCCCGCAGGAGTGGGTGTCGGAGTTCCCGCAGGAGTGGGTGTCGGAGTTCCCGCAGGAGTGGGTGTCGGAGTTCCCGCAGGAGTGGGTGTCGGAGTTCCCGCAGGAGTGGGCGTCGGAGTTTCCGCAGGAGTGGGTGTCGGAGTTTCCGTGGGAGTTGGAGTTTCCGTGGGAGTCGGAGTTTCCGTGGGAGTCGGAGTCGGAGTCGGAGTCGGAGTCGGAGGGTTATTGACAACAATGCTTGCCGTGACGATCGCAGAATCAGCTTTCCCGTCATTAGCTTTGTAGGTAAAAGAGTCTGTCCCTGCAAAACCAGCATTCGGAGTGTAACTGAAGGAACCGTCTTGGTTGAGGGCGATCGACCCTGTAGCCGGATTTTTCACCAGAATCGCCGTCAGCGGGTCGTTTTCCGGGTCTGTATCGTTGATTAAGACTCCCAAACCCGTCACGTTGAGACTCGTATTAAAAGCAGTAGTATAGCTGTCTGAATTGGCTACAGGCGGGTTATTGTTGACGTTTACAGTCACGGTAGCCGGTTCAGAGCTAACTATTCCGTCGCTGACTGTGTAGGTAAAGGTGTCTGTTCCAGAAAAGCCAGCGTTAGGAGTATAAGTGAAAGAACCGTCTTTGTTGAGGGCGATCGACCCTTTCGTCGGGTTTGCGGTCACCGCAGCAGTCAGCGTGTCAAAGTCCGCGTCGGAGTCGTTCGCTAAAACTCCCGGCACTGTTACGCTGAGGACTGTTCCCGCACTGAGGCTGTAGGTCTCAGGTTGTGCGATCGGCGGATTGTTAGTGACATTGATATTTGCCACAATTTGTGGTAAGGTATCAGTCCCATCACTGACAGTGTAAGTAAAACTATCGAGTCCAAAGAATCCTGGATTCGGAGTATAAGTAAACGAACCATCCTGATTAAATTCGAGAGTGCCATTGTTGGGATTTGTGACTTTCGTTGCCGTCAGCAAATCGCCGTCAAAGTCGCTATCGTTGGCTAAAACTCCCTCAGCCACAGGCACATTCAGGACTTTACCGTGCAGAATTTGGTAATAGTCAATTAGTGCCAGCGGTGGATTATTTGTGACATTGATATTTGCCGCTATTTCTGGTGAAGTAACAGCCCCATCACTGCAGGGTAAACGCATCTAAATTAATTTGACAAAAACGTGAATTTGTGCATTACTAAATAACTAAAAAAACCTTCTTG
>NZ_JAUBQU010000160.1:3043-10566 GCF_036701435.1 Microcoleus sp. Pol12A5 | reverse complement strand
AATTTCCGCTACGATCGAGAGTAGATAGGCTAGCACCAGATAAAATAAAGTAAAAATTCCATCCGCACTACCCGTTGAGATGGCTGCGAGCTCTCGGTTCAAAAGTCGAGATTTTGCTACCTTGGCATTTGCGGGGGGAAATGGCTACAGAAATTCAAAATACTTGGAATTTATACAAATAAAAAGACAGAAATCGACGACAGCCGATCGATCTATTGTGGAAAACTTGCCGATTTCTGTGGAAAACCCCCCTTTTCCTGTGGAAAACAGCAACTAAATTAAGTGCGATCGCTCTAACCCGATTGAGAGGATTTAAAAAATTGGAGGAATTGCCGTAAGTAAAAATACTTTCCCGATTCTTCAATTAATCCGTGTATCCGTGTCAAAATCACTGGTTGTGCCTTCATTTTTCAGAATCGTAGCTAATTTGGTCGGAATGGTAAGCTGGTGGCTCAACGTGAATTAAGATGCGTACAGGGCTGAAACGTTCTTCCAAACGGGCTTCTACTTCTTCTGTAATCCGGTGAGCTGTTTCTACATCGACAGCATCCACAATCATGTGCATATCAATAAATACTTGACGCCCTACAATGCCGCGGGAGGCGATCGAGTGACAGTTAACAACCCCCGGCACCTCCATTGCGATCGCGTGAATAACTTCCGGTGCGATCGCCATTTCATCCACCAACCAAGGCAGATTTTCCCTTAAAACCTTCCAACCGCTGTGAAATACCAAAACAGCCACAGGAAAAGACAAAAACACGTCCAGGAATTGCAGTTGAGGTATGTTTAAAACCTCTCCTTGCCAAACCCCGATCAACCCGCCGATGACCATAATTGTCACCCAAACATCGCTCATCGTGTGCTGAGCGTCAGCCACTAAAATCGCGCTACCGAGACGTTGGCCAACTCTGCGCTCGTAAAAAGTGACAAAAATATTAATCCCCAGTACGATCAACAAAATCCACAGTTCATTTTGGGATATTTTGACAACTGTGCCACCTTTGAGCAACCTTTCAACAGCACCGCTGAGAATTTCAAAACAGGCAATTCCCAGAAAAGCAGCAATTCCCAGAGCTCCGAGAGCATCAAATTTTTGGTGTCCGTAGGGATGATCGCGATCGGGCTGCGGATTGGCATAATGATTAGTTACCAATCCTAAAATATTATTAGCGCTGTCCGTGACACTGTGCAAAGCATCTGCCAGCAAACTGAGGGAACCAGTCACCCATCCCACGGCTGCTTTAATTGCCATCACCAGCAAATTGAGCAATAAGGTAATTATTAAAACCTTGCGGACTTCGGAACGGTTATCGGCAACCATAAAATCTCCTCGATCGGCCGTCAAGTTTTCTGGCTTCTAGTTTAAAGCTTATCAAGTCATAAAAAGTTAAAACTCTTGCGGAATCTAGCTTGCGACTAGATTTATATTCATTAATTTAGCCTAGCTTCTTGAGACAAGTTTTAATTAATACCAGTTTCGCAGTCCAATTGAGCTGGAATGTACTTCTTTTGGGTTACTATATTTTTTATCATTAACAATAGTATGTTAAAT
Source organism: Microcoleus sp. Pol12A5 (assembly GCF_036701435.1). Lineage (NCBI taxonomy): Bacteria > Bacillati > Cyanobacteriota > Cyanophyceae > Oscillatoriales > Microcoleaceae > Microcoleus > Microcoleus sp. Pol12A5. The sequence continues at coordinate 9,011 of NZ_JAUBQU010000160.1, read as the reverse complement.
TTCATTGCCCATGTCTCTTTCTCCGCTGACACTGAATTTAGTCGAAGGTTCTGTCTCCTTTAGCTTTTCCCCGCAAGCCGCGCGGGATTTGCAAAGCGAAATTGCAGCTTTGATGGAAAGCTTGAAAGCTGTAGCAGCCAAAACCGCTGGCGCTAAAGCTTCTCCGCAAAAACCGATGGAATATCGGTATGCAGGAGATGTATTTTTGGAAGTTTTCTGCAACCCGAATATCTGGCCAACTCCTTTTGCTGCGAAAGTGCTGATTACGGTTAGGGACGATCGCGTGCGCGTCACCACCGAAGCCGAACTCAGCCGCCTGCGCGACGATCTCGCTCAGTATCTCGAACAAGTCGGTTGATAATCTCAACCTCGATCGTTTGTAGTTAATAGGTTGAATTTGAGTTCAGATACCATTCTCAAGAACAGGCTTTCCGGCCTGTTCCACAAACATTAAATTTTCTTGTGGGGATTAGGGGTTGGGCTTCTAGCCCGCCCGTGAAAGGATTAGTGACAAAGGATAGCTATCTGCAGGCGATGCCGACCATTCCCACATTGAACCAGCATAATTCTTAGCATTAAATCCCACATTTGTCAAGACACAAGTCAACCATGCAGAACGAATTCCCCCGGAGCAATAACTCACAATTTGAGTTGACTGTGAAACTCCTTTTTGCTGCAAAATAGCGACAATTTCCCCGCGCTCCAGCAGTTGTCCCTGTTTGTCCATTAACCGTTTGTAATATAGGTGAACCGCATCGGGAATGTGGCCGCCCCGCTGTTCTCCGTAAGGCGTTTTACCTGCATATTCTCGCGGCTCTCTGGCATCAATAATGACTAAATTTTCATCTCCTAAAATAGCTTTCAATTCATCCCGCTGAATTTCCCAATTCGAGCGGCGAGATATTACAAAATCTCCTGTTTGGGGTGGATTGTTTGCAGCTTTTACTCGATTAATCCCAGCTTTGATTAAAGCCCGATATCCTCCATCGACAAAAACGGCTTTTTCGTGTCCCAAAGTCCGCAACATCCAAACAATTCGCCCATCTTCGCCCCACCCTTTAATCTGATCGGCAACAACTATAACAGGTTTGTCTTGACAAATGCCAATTGCTTGCAGTTTTTGAGTTAAAACTGTGTTATTTTAGAGAATTTTTCCCTTTTGGGGAAAGTGCGATTGAGAAAATTCCTGCCAAGTTACGGGAATAGCAGGTGGGAGATGGCAAAACCACTTTAAAACAGGTTGACGAGCATCGAGCAGAGTAGCGCCCCCTGACAGTAATTGCTTAGCTAAATCGGCGCTTACTATCCAATTATCTGCCAAATTATACAGTAAATTCGACATAATTTATGGAGCAATTTTTGCTGTACCAGCAGCGCATTCTAAAACCCCTTTGGTATTAGTTGGATTAGCGGGTTTAGTCTTGCCAGGAGCAGCATTTATACACAAAATGGTTTGGGTCTTGTTTCCCACCAAAAAGACTCCCCCCACAAAACTTTTGAAATTAGCTTGCTTCGATACTCCGTAGTTAAATACAGCACCTTTTTTCACCATGCCGATCGAGTAGCTGTAATTGGCTGCGTCAGGTTTAACTTGGAGACCGAGATAAACCAATAGATTGGAAACAGAACTTGTAAAGCCTGCTTTTTCAGCATAGTAAACTTGCTGGGCTTTATTCATCGAACCCACAAAATTTTTCGCTTGTGATTCCTTAGCTTTAAGCGTTCGTGACACTTGTGCTTCCGAGACGGGACTGAAAATAACTGGCAGAGTTAGAGCTGCGATCGCAACTTTGATCTGCCAGTTGCTGCTATAAATCCTGTTTAATTTCACAGACACCCGGTGGAATGAGCGGTTGAGAAACATATATTAAACTAATTGTTTTGCATGAAACTGTTTCAACGCCCCAGGAGCAACCGTGCCGTGTTCTGTGATTATTCCCGATATTAATTCCGCCGGAGTTACGTCAAAAGCGGGATTGTAAAATTCGACTCCCAGAGGACAAATTCGCGTAGTTCCAACTTGATACATTTCAACTGGATCGCGTTCTTCAATGGGAATTTTGCTGCCATCGGAAAGTTCAAAATCAATGGTTGACAGAGGAGCGGCAACAAAAAACGGGACGTTGTGAGCTTTGGCAACAATTGCTAAACTGTAAGTGCCAATTTTATTGGCAGCGTCGCCGTTAGCAGCGATTCTGTCTGCACCGACAACTACTGCGTGAATCATGCCGAGTTTCATGCAGTGAGCTGCCATATTGTCTGCTATTAAAGTGACGGGAATTCCTTCTTGCACGCATTCCCAAGTTGTCAGTTTGGCACCTTGGAGACGGGGCCGAGTTTCGTCTGCAAAAACTCTTCCGAGTCTTCCTTCTCGCCAAGCAGAACGAAATACACCTAAAGCAGTACCGTAGCCTGCTGTTGCTAATGCACCTGCATTGCAGTGAGTTAGTAAGTTCAATTTTTCAGGTGTAGCGGGCAGAACTTCTAAACCTTTGTCGCCGATATCTTTACAAGTTTGCAAGTCTTCTGCTTGAATGGTTTTGGCCATTTCTAACAAAGTTTTTTGCACTTGTTCGACAGAACCGCTAGTTCTCTCGGCAGTTTTGAGCATTCGCGATATTGCCCAAAACAAATTAACCGCAGTGGGACGAGTCGATCGCAATAACTCGCCAACTTGTTCTAACTTAGTAAAAAACTCGGTACGATCGCCCGTGTCGATTTCTCGCGCCCCCAAATACATCCCGTAGGCTGCTGCTACCCCGATCGCCGGAGCACCTCGGACTATCATAGTTTTAATCGCCTCAGCCATATCTTCGTAGCGACTAATTTCCACTACACCGTATTCTTTCGGGAGTCGGTTTTGGTCAATTAGCAGAACTCGGTCTTCTTTCCAAGTGACGGGCGAAACAGGGGAGTTTTGAGGGGTCATCGATTTCAATGATGTGAGGGACAAGTTTCTATGATGCCATGAAGGCGACTATTCCTCTATGTTATGAGGGACACGCTGAATTTGCCAAAATCCCAGCCCTGCGGTTTTAGCTTCGAGACAGGAGATTTGAGATTGAATAATTGCTGCATACCCACCACTCTCTGGGTTTGGAACTTATACAGAGTTGGATTCTTTTTCACCAAAGTGTACTTAGTAAAAAACCGAACATTAAGTTGTGTAAATTATACTTACGTTTTTTGAAAAATTTCCGTAATCGGGAACAAGCTAGCTTTACCTGGGGTCTGCTTTTTTTAAGTTGAGAATGAAAAAGTGCGATCGAGCAACTTTCCAGAGCCAACAGATTTACAAGAATCACAAAAATAGATAATCGTAAAGCTTTGTCTGTACAACTTGTACTGACTTAAAGGCAGGTTTTGTGCTAGCCGTATTTCTGGTGCATTGAAGTAGGGACTATCATCGCACGGAAACAACATTTTGAAAACCTAATTAGGTGCATGGGGGAACAGTAATTATGAAAAACCTACAAATAGTCTTCGTAGATTCAGCAGTTGAAGATTGGCAAAGTCTGGCCGCAGGAGTTAAAACGGGTAGAGAGGTAATTTTAGTCGATCGCACGCGGGACGGCATCGAACAAATTTCCGAAGCATTGCAGAGCCGCAAAGGTATAGAAAGCGTTCACATTATTTCTCACGGGGATTCGGGAAGTTTGCAGCTAGGGCCAACTAGCCTGACTTCTGACAATTTAGAAACATATCGCGGCTGTTTGAAACGGTGGTTTTCGTCATCTGTCAACTCACTTCAAAATCGATTTGAAATTCTGCTTTACGGTTGCAACGTAGCAGCAGGTAAAAAAGGAGAAGCTTTTATACAAAAGCTGAGCAAGTTAACAAAAGCTAATATTGCTGCTTCTGCAGATATTACTGGCAGTGCCCAAAAAGGCGGAAACTGGGTACTTGAATACGCTACTGGAGCGATTAAAACAGGATTGGCGATCGAGCCGGAGGTAATGGCAAATTACGCGCATACCTTGGCGACGTTTACTGTTTTTAATACCAACGATGCTGGGCCGGGTTCGCTGCGACAAGCGATTACGGATGCGAATGCAGCGGCCGCACCGCCGCACAATATTAACTTTGCCATTCCGGGTGCAGGCGTGCAGACGATCACGCCCCTCTCGCTCTTGCCAAATATTAACGTTCCCACCATCATCGACGGCACTAGCCAACCGGGGTTCGCCGGCACCCCGCTCATCGAAATCAATGGAGCCAATACAGTTGGTGTCAGCGGTTTTCGCGTTTTGGGTGGTGGCAGCACCTTGCGCGGATTGATCGTTAACCGCTTCGGCAACACTGGCATTTCCCTTGAAAGCAACGGCAACATCGTAGCGGGAAACTACATCGGCATCAACAGCGCCGGCTCTGCAGCCTCGCCCAACGCCTTATTTGGCGTGGCGGTTCAGAATGGTGGTAGCAATAATATTATTGGGGGGATTGCAGCGACGGATCGCAACGTCATTTCTGGGAATACAGCCGACGGTATCATCATCGTCGGCGGTACAGGAGGCAACCAAGTGCTGGGCAACTACGTCGGCATCAACGCTGCTGGAACCGCCGCCTTGCCCAATGCCAGCGGCGTTACCGTTGTCGGCGTACCGAACAACACTGTTAGCGGAAATGTCATTTCCGGCAACACCAATAGCGGTACGGTGATTCTCAATCCAGGTGCCACGAACAACATTCTGACAGGCAACTTCATCGGCACTAATTTTGACGGCACCGCCCCTGTCCCTAACACTGCTTTCGGGGTAGCCATCCAGGGAGGTGCAACCAACAACATTGTTGGCGGGACAACCCCAGCCGCCCGCAACATTATTTCCGGCAATGGTAACGGTGTCGCCCTTGTTGACCCCACCACTGTCGGCAACTCGTTGTTCGGCAACTTCATAGGCGTCGGGGCCAACGGTACGACTCCGCTGCCCAATACTACGGGGATATTAATTAACCTCGCAAACAATAATGCGATCGGCGGTACAGCAGCAGGTCAAGGAAATACGATCGCCAGCAACCTCGGTTCAGGAGTAAACCTCCTCGCCGGTATCGGCAACCGCATCCAAAACAACTCGATCTTCGCCAACGCCGGCTTAGGCATCGACCTCGGCAACAACGGCCCCACCGCCAACGATGCAGGCGACGCCGACACCGGTGCTAACAACTTCCTAAACACCCCGGTACTCACTACCGCTACCGCCAGCGCGGGCAGCGTCACCGTCGCGGGAACTTACAACAGCATTCCCAGCGCCAATTTCACCCTCCAATTTTTCGCCAACAATCCCCCGGGAACCCAAGGTCAAACCTTAATTGCTTCTATCCCGGTAACTACAGACGCTGCAGGCAACGCTGCTTTCAATCAAACTTTCCCAGCAGCAGTCACCGCAGGCCAATTAATCACCGCGACAGCAACCGACGCCGCCGGCAACACTTCGGAATTTTCCGCACAGCCTGTTCCCGTTGTCGTACCGCTGAGTACCATCACCGGCATCAAATTTAACGACATTGACGGCAACGGCACTCAAGCTGCCGGAGAACTTGGCGTTCCCGGAGTTACAGTTTTCCTCGACACAAACGGTGACGGCATCCTCGGTACCGGAGAAACTTCCGCAACTACTGGGGCAAATGGCAGCTTTACTTTCCCCAACTTGCCCGCAGGCACTTACAATGTCCGGGAAGTTGTACCGGCTGGAAGCCAAACAACTACGGCTAACCCGGTTGCCGTCACACTGACAGCCGGTCAAACTATTCCTGCTACCGTTAATTTTGGCAACCAAGCCATACCAGTACCGCTGAGTACCATCACCGGCATCAAATTCAACGACACCGACGGCAACGGCACGCAAGCAGCCGGAGAACTTGGCGTCGCCGGAGTTACAGTTTTCCTCGACACCAACGGTGACGGCATCCTCGGTACCGGAGAAACTTCCGCAACTACTGGGGCAAATGGCAGCTTTACTTTCCCCAACTT
>NZ_JAUBQU010000160.1:0-2943 GCF_036701435.1 Microcoleus sp. Pol12A5 | reverse complement strand
GCCTGCTGGCACTTACAGCGTTCGGGAAGTTGTACCCGCCAACAGCCAACCAACTACTCCCAATCCGGTTGCAGTCACGCTGGCAGCAGGCCAAACTACTCCTGCTACGGTGAATTTCGGCAATCGATCGACACCCGCTGTACTCGGCAGCATTACTGGTATCAAATTTAACGATATTGACGGCAACGGCACTCAAGCAGCCGGAGAACTTGGTGTGCCCGGAGTCACTGTTTTCCTCGACACTAACAATGACGGCATTCTCGATGCCACAGAAACTTCGGCAACTACCGATGCTAACGGCGGCTTTACTTTCCCCAACTTAACCTCCGGTACTTACAACGTCCGGGAAGTCGTGCCACCATTCAGCCAGCCAACTACTCCCAATCCGGTTGCAGTGACTCTGACAGCAGGTGAAACGACTCCTGCTACAGTTAATTTCGGCAATAGCCTCCAGACGGGCACCATAACTGGCATTAAATTCAACGATACCAACGGTAACGGCACTCAAGATACCGGAGAAATTGGCATCCCTGGCGTCACGATTTTCCTTGACACTAACAACAACGGCAGTTCAGACACCGGAGAAACCCAAGTTACTACCGGTACCGATGGCAGCTACAGTTTCCCCAACCTGCAAACAGGCACTTACAACGTCGGGGAAGTGGTGCCGACAGGTTTTACACCAACCACCCCTAACCCCCGAACCGTTCCCTTAGATCCCGGTCAAACTTCCACTGCCAATTTCGGCAACCAACAAGTCCCGCCAACACCAACACCAACACCAACACCAACGCCGACTCCGACTCCGACTCCGCCTCCGACTCCGACTCCCGTCCAACAAAGCAGCATCAGCGGTCTTAAATTCAACGACGGCAACGGCAACGGTACTCGGGATGCGGAGGAAACTGGTCTTTCGGGATGGCAAATTTTCCTCGATGCGAACGGGAACAACTCTTTAGATTCGGGCGAAACTATTGTTACCACTGACAATTCTGGTAATTACAGTTTCAACAATCTCAATCCCGGCACCTACAATGTGCGGGAAGTCCAGCAGACTGCTTGGACGCAAACTACTGCTAATCCGGCGGCGGTTAATCTGGGTAGTGGCGCAAGTCAATCGAACGTTAATTTTGGCAATTTCCAAAATATTAGTATCTCCGGCAGCAAGTTTAATGACCTCAATAACAATGGGGTTTTGGATGCTCAAGAACCGCTCTTGCCGAACTGGCAAATCTTCCTTGACGCTAACAGCAATAACTCTTTAGATGCTGGAGAAGTTAATACTTCAACTGATAGTTTAGGAGGCTATAGTTTCGCTAATTTAGGACCGGGAACTTATCTAGTTAGGGAAGTAAATCAGCCTGGTTGGACGCAAACTACTGCCAATCCTGCTGATATTATTGCTGTCAGTGGCACTAATGTTAGCAATATTAACTTTGGCAATTCCTTCGCCCCAGTCCCACCAACACCACCACCAACACCACTACCACCGCAAGAAGGACAAGATGCTGACTGCATTTGTTCGCAAATTGTTTTACCCAGCGTTAGCAGTATTCCCGGCCCAAATTCTGTCACTAATAGCCGCAACGGTACTAACGGCAACGACAGTATTCTCGGCACTAATAACGGTGACGAAATAAATGGTTTTGACGGCGATGATTTGTTGGCAGGGTTGCGAGGCAATGATAATGTTTACGGGGGACTTAACAGTTCTTTCCCGGTTGGCCCCGATATAGACAGGGACTTGGTATTTGGCAATGAGGGTAATGATTACCTCAATGGAGTTGCTGGAGAGGATTTAATCTTTGCGGGCAAGAACGACGATGTTGTTTACGGCGGCAAAGATGACGACATTATTTTCGGCGACCAGGAGAGCGATACTTTAATTGGCGACCAGGGTAACGATACTATCTACGGGGGAACTATTAACCCCTTTGACCCTGATTTGACTGGCAACGATTTGGTGTTCGGTTTGGCGGGCGATGACTTCCTCAGCGGGGAGAAAAATCAAGATACGATCGCAGGCGGTGATGGTAATGATACAGTACGTGCCGGCAAGGGCGATGACTTAGTTGTCGGCGAATTGGGCAGCAACCTGCTGTTTGGCGATGAAGGCAGTGATACTATCTGTGGCGGCGAGGGGGAAGATACAGTGTACGGGGATATTGGTAGCCCTCTTCCTATTGGTTCTACTGGCGGAAAAGACCAAATATGTGGCGGTTTGGGCAACGATTTGCTGTTTGGCAATGAAGGTCAGGATACTGTCAATGGGGAGGTCGGGAACGATACTCTTTACGGCGGTAAGGATGAGGACAGTTTGCTGGGCAGTGCTGGGGACGACTTCTTGTTTGGAGATCAAGGGAATGATACTCTGATTGGAGGCACCGGGAACGATCGATTTATGTTGGGTATTGACCTCGGCAGCGAGACTATTTTAGACTTTCAATACGGTATCGATTCGATCGGCTTAATTGGTGGTCTGGATTTCTCCCAACTGAGCATTGTTGCTGAGAATAGTTCAACTCTCATCCGAGTTACGGGTTCCGGTCAACTTTTGGCAACTCTCAGCAATGTGCCTGCAAGCGTGATTACTGCCACAGATTTTGCTCTCCTCTAGTGCGATCGAGCTAATTAATTAGGTGAGAATATTGTAGGGATGATGGATTAAGAGACTATTGGCAAATAAAAAAAGGGTGAAACCAAACATCTTACTAGGGTGAAACCAAACATCTTACTACAAATTCCACGTTGTTTGTGAAGTAAACCCCTGATCCATGAATCCCCGTAGGGACAAGGCATTGCCTTGTCCCTACTACTTTATGAACCTGGAATACGCTGTATAATCATGGCAAATAAACTCTGATGACTGACGGGGTGACAACCCCGTCAAAAGCTTGATAAAATCAAGGACATAGCCCTCAAACCCTTCTGAAAGAATGTCCG
>NZ_JAUBQU010000294.1:0-1292 GCF_036701435.1 Microcoleus sp. Pol12A5 | reverse complement strand
TCTCCGCCATTTGAAGTAATGGATGCTGCTTGAATGCTGTTTGCAGCGCCTAAAAAAACTGAACCTGCGATCGCGATATTGCCAACTTGAATGCTGGCAGGTGAAAAACTGCCGGCTGCTAGAGTGCTGTTTTCAGTGAGGGGAACGGGTAGGTTGCCAGCCGTAAACACCAACTGCGGTCGATCGCTAGATGCGGAACTGATAGCGAGATCACCAACTGCGATCGCGCCTTCGGCTTGCACTCCCAGAGAAGCGCCTGCGTAATTACCAAAAGAGACGTTTCCGCCTGAGACGATCGTAGAACCGCCTGAACTTGCGAAGTTGCCGGGGCTACCTTGAAGTGTGCCAATTGAGAAATCGCTGCCAGCTCTGAAGAGGGCATCACCGGATACAGTACCGTTACTGGTAAGTGTGATGCGGCCGCCAGCGCTCAGTAAGCTTTGGGAGTGATTGCGAGCCTGGATGTTTATTTGGCGATCGCCCTGCACGGTTAGGTTTCCACCCGCATCAATCACAAAAGAGTTAGCCGCGCTGTCGCGAATGCCGACAGCTTCCCCCGCTTGCAATTTCAAGTCACCGGTTGTTTGTAGTTGCCTGTTTACTAGGGTTAGGTTACGCGCGGCTGACACAGTAGCCGTTTGAGCAGACACTGCTAAATTTTGGTTCGCACCTGTTGCCTGAGTGTCGCCGATGGCCACATCGCCAGCTTCTACCCGCAAGTCTGAATTCGTTAGCTGTACGCTTCCGTCGCTGTTAACTGTAACGCCTGTAGCATTGCTGCTACCCCCTGTCAGCAGTTGGGACAGGGTGAGGGGACTCAACGGCACAGAAGCAGAGTTGAGATTAGAAGAGGGGGAAATTTCTAAACTCAGCAGATGTCCTGCTTGAGAAATGCGGACTAAGTTTTCTCCGGGCACCGATGCGATCGCAATTTGCCCGGAAGGTGCTGACAAAGTACCGGGGCTGAAAACTGTTCCGCCTATTAAAGCTAGCGTTTGCCCGTTAGGTACGCGCAGTTGACCGAAATTTGCGATCGCCCCTGGCTGAGCATTACCAAAATTTAAAATGCTTGGCGTTCCTATCAGCATAGCGTATTCATTAACGCCAACTGCGTTAAACCAATTGTTGCCAAATCCGATTCCGGTTGCTGTTGTTGCTAAGAATGAACCAGGCACGTTCAGTTGAGCGTTGGAACCAAAAACAATCCCCGCCGGATTCATCAAAAATAAGTTAGAATTACCGCCTATTACTTGAATTAAACCGTTAATATAAGAAGCATCGCCACCCACAAC